>NZ_PSWH01000002.1:0-191884 GCF_002932105.1 Rathayibacter sp. AY1C1
GTCGGCTCCCGCCCCGGCCGCCGCCGCGCCGGCCCCCGCGGCCGCCGCGCCCGCCGCCTCCCCGGAGCCCACCGACTCCAACCCCGGCTACGTCACCCCGCTCGTGCGCAAGCTCGCCGGCGAGAACGGCATCGACCTCTCCACCCTCACGGGAACCGGAGTCGGCGGCCGCATCCGCAAGCAGGACGTCCTCGACGCGGTCGAGGCCGCCAAGTCGGCTCCGGCCGCCCCGGTCTCGGCGCCCGCCGCCGCAGCCGCCAAGGCCGCGCGCACCCCGCTCGAGACGTCGCCCCTCCGCGGCACCACGCAGCCGATGTCGCGCCTGCGCAAGGTCCTCGCGCAGCGCGCCGTCGAGTCGATGCAGACGAGCGCCCAGCTCACCTCGGTCATCGAGGTCGACGTCACGGCGGTCGCCCGCTTCCGCGACTCGGTCAAGAAGAGCTTCCAGGAGAAGACCGGCGCCAAGCTGTCCTTCCTCCCGTTCTTCGCCCTCGCGGCGGCCGAGGCGCTCAAGGCCTACCCGGTGATCAACTCGACCCTCGACGGCGAGTCGATCGTCTACCCGGACCACGAGAACATCAGCATCGCCGTCGACACCGAGCGCGGCCTGCTGACCCCGGTCCTCAAGAACGCGTCCGAGCTGAACCTCGCGCAGATCGCCTCCACCATCGGAGACCTGGCCGAGCGCACCCGCAACAACAAGCTGAAGCCCGACGAGCTCGCCGGCGGCACCTTCACGCTGACCAACACCGGTTCGCGCGGGGCCCTGTTCGACACTCCCGTCGTGTTCCTGCCGCAGACCGCGATCCTCGGCACCGGCATCGTCACCAAGAAGCCGGCCGTCGTGCAGGTGGACGGTGCTGACGCCATCGCGATCCGCTCGACCGTCTTCCTCGCGCTCTCGTACGACCACCGCACGGTCGACGGAGCCGACGCGGCGCGCTTCCTGGTCGCGATCAAGGAGCGCCTCGAGGAGGGCTCGTTCGAGAACGACCTCGGCATCTGACACGCTCCCCCTGAGCGCGCCTCTCACGAGGCCGCTCCGGTGTAGACGTCGCGGATGAGCCAGCCGGCCTCCGTCCTGATGATCAGGACGGAGGCCGCTGTCGTCCCCGGGGCTGTCCGGAGGTGCACGACCGCCGATGCCCCGTTCACGTCGACGAGGACTGCCGACGCCTCCCCCGTCGCCGGGACAGCGGAGGCGGGGCCGTCCGCTGCGTCGCCGAGCGGCGAGTCCGCCGTGACCAGACCGCGGGCGCACTCCCGGTCCCCGCACGCGCGCACCGCGTCGATCAGCACCTCCGCCGCCTGCTCGGCGTCGAGTGAGGTCGCCGCGACCGGAGCCGGCGGTGCCGCGGTCGCCACCGCCGGCGGAGTCGACCGCGCCGGAACGGGCGCGGCTGCGGTCGGCGCCTCCGCATCCTGCACCTGCCGATCGGGCCCGCCCGCGAGCGAACCGGCGAGCACCGCTCCCAGCACGATCGCCGTCCCGACCGAGAGCGGTCCCCGACGCCGGACGACGAACGCCCGGAGGCGGTCCTGCCAGCCGTCGAGCGGATGGACCCGCCGGTGCCGGGCAGTCGGAGCAGGCACCGCCTCCCGACCCCGTGCATCCGCGCCGGACGTCGGCAGCGCCCGCACCGCCTCGCCTATCCCCTGCGGATCAGCGAGTCCGTAGAGGTTGCCCTCCAGCGCCAGCAGGTCGCGGTGCCGCGCGAGGGCGGCGACCGGCAGCTCCGGGCAGAGCATTCCGAGGCGCTCCAGGACCCGCTGCAGCGCGTCGCGCGCCGCACGCGGGGTGTCGACGGCGGGCGTCGTCAGCAGCAGCAGCGGCCGACCCTCCTCCGTCAGGCCGATGTCGTCCGTCGTCGGAGCCAGCCATGCTCCCTCGAGCGCGGCCGAGCGGACCGCGCCCACCACGGGGGCGAGGAGGGTGACCGCGGCGCCGAGTCCGATCCCCCGCTCGACCCGCAGGAACCTCTCGAGCGTGGCGACGACGGGAGGGGCGGTCGACACGATGCACCTCCTCGGAGACGACTCCACCCGGACGATGCTCTCGCGGTGGCGGTGCTCGGCGAGCCGAGCCACCGGCGACGCCTGCAGCGCCTCGGCCTCCCGCGGCCGCATCGTCCGCTCGGCCGACGGTGCGGCGTCCGGCGCAGGCGTCCACCGCCTCCCCGTCCGCGCTCCGCCGATCCTCCGGCCCTGGACCGTCCCGCTGCTCGTCATGAGGCGAGCCTGACCGCAGGCCGAGGCGGAGGACGCCCGCCGATCCCGATCGGTGGAGGGATCGGCGCACGTGCCCTCTGTGGAGGAGTCGGATCCGCGTCCGGGGTCCGCCGCCGCGCTCCCGCTCGGTATCCTTGACGTCATGGCACGCAGCACGGAACCGTCGACGAAGGCGGTCAAGGAACCCGGACGTCTCAAGCAGATGTGGCAGGTGTTCCAGATGACCCGCCGCTACGACAGCAGCGCCGTCTGGATCATCCTCCTCGCGCTCCTGCTCCCGATCCTGCTCGGCGTGCTCCTCGGCATCCTGCTCGGCAACGGCAACGGCTTCGTGATCGCGCTGTGGATCATCGTGGGCGTGATGGCCGGCCTGGTCGCCGGACTCGCCGTGCTCTCGCGCCGCGCCGAGCGCGCCGCCTACGGGCAGATCGCCGGGCAGCCCGGCGCGGTCGGCGCCGTCCTGCGCAGCGGACTGCGCGGCACCTGGACCGGCGGCGAGATGCCCGTTGCCGTCAACGGCAAGACCCAGGACGCCGTCTACCGCGCCGTCGGCCGCGGAGGCGTCGTGCTGATCGCGGAGGGCCCCGCCTCCCGGACCAAGCGCATGCTCGAGGACGAGCGGCGCAAGGTGTCGCGGATCCTGCCGAACGTCCCCGTCACCTTCGTGCACGTCGGCTCCGACGCCGATGCGACTCCGCTGCACAAGGTGCCGAGCCGCCTCTCGAAGACGAAGAAGGTCCTCACCAAGGCCGAGGTCCTCGCGGTGAAGAACCGGCTCTCCTCGCTCAACACGTCGCTGCCCATCCCGAAGGGCGTCGACCCCTTCAAGGTGCGCCCTCAGCGATCGCGCTGACGCAGACGCGACAGGCCGGTCGGGATCTCTCCCGGCCGGCCTGTCGCGTCTGCGGCGCGAGTCAGTAGCGGACGAGAACCGTGCCGGCCACCTTGTCGTGGAAGCCGCGCTGGTCCGAGTCCCAGACGAGCGCCGGCACCAGCACGGCCAGCAGCACAGAGCGCACGATCGGGCGCCACACGCCGACCCAGCCCCCGCCGAGACGGATGACGCGCATCCCGAGCAGGCGGTGCCCGATGCTGCCGCCGATGGTGGGGATGAAGACGACCTGCAGCAGGACGAACAGCAGCAGGCTCGCCCAGCGGTCGTAGTCGAAGAACGCGAGCGACAGCAGAGCGGCGACGGCGAAGTCTACGGCCAGGGCGGCGATGCGGCGGCCGGACCGTCCGACCGAGAGGCGGCCCTCTCGGGGGAGGCCGAGACGCTCCCCCGGGTACGAGCTCGGGGCGGCGTCGGCGAAGGTCCTGCGGTCGGCGGCTGGCATCCTCCGATCCTATCCGCGGCGTCTCGGAGCGGACCGAGGAGCGGGTGGTCCGGCAGACGACGTGGAGCCCGACCCCGGACCGGCCCCGTAACATGTCGGAAACAACAGGGACACGGTGGGGAAACCCCCCGTCACTACCCTGGAACGGCTGCGCTCTGCAGCACCCCGTCACGCCATTGGAGACCTTTGCATGTTTAAAGATTCTTCCGAGGTGCTCTCGTTCATCAAGGACACGGACGTCAAGTTCCTCGACATCCGGTTCACCGATCTCCCCGGTGTCCAGCAGCACTTCAACATCCCCGCCTCGACTGTCGATGAGGAGTTCTTCTCCGTCGGTCAGCTCTTCGACGGGTCCTCGATCCGCGGATTCGCGAACATCCACGAATCGGACATGCAGCTGATCCCTGACGTGACCACCGCCTACGTGGACCCGTTCCGCGTCGAGCGCACGCTGATCCTCGTCTTCGACATCTACAACCCGCGCAACGGCGAGATCTACTCCAAGGACCCGCGTCAGGTCGCGAAGAAGGCCGAGAAGTACCTCGCGTCGACCGGCATCGCCGACACCGCGTTCTTCGCCCCCGAGGCGGAGTTCTACATCTTCGACGACGTCCGCTACGAGATCACGCAGAACTCCGCGTTCCACTCCGTCGACTCGGTCGAGGGCGCCTGGAACTCGGGACGCGTCGAGGAGGGCGGCAACCTCGGCAACAAGACGCCCTACAAGGGCGGCTACTTCCCGGTGAGCCCCGTCGACAAGCAGGCCGACCTCCGCGACGACATCTGCCTCAAGCTGATCGACGCCGGCCTCATCCTCGAGCGCTCGCACCACGAGGTGGGCACCGGCGGCCAGGCCGAGATCAACTACCGCTTCGACACGATGGTCCACGCGGCGGACGACATCCTGAAGTTCAAGTACATCGTCAAGAACACGGCCGAGCAGTGGGGCAAGACCGCCACGTTCATGCCGAAGCCGCTCTTCGGCGACAACGGCTCGGGCATGCACACCCACCAGTCGCTGTGGAACGACGGCACGCCGCTCTTCTACGACGAGAACGGCTACGGCGGTCTCTCGGACCTCGCGCGCTGGTACATCGGCGGCCTGCTCAAGCACGCCCCCGCCGTCCTCGCGTTCACGAACCCGACGGTCAACTCGTACCACCGCCTGATCCCGGGCTTCGAGGCGCCGGTCAACCTGGTCTACTCGGCCGGCAACCGCTCCGCGTCCATCCGCATCCCGATCACGGGCACGAACCCGAAGGCCAAGCGCATCGAGTTCCGTGCGCCCGACGCCTCCGGCAACCCGTACCTCGCGTTCGCCGCCCAGTTGATGGCGGGCCTCGACGGCATCAAGAACCGCATCGAGCCGCACGAGCCGGTCGACAAGGACCTCTACGAGCTGCCCCCCGAGGAGGCGAAGCTCATCCCGCAGGTCCCCGCGACCCTGGGCGAGGCGCTCGACGCCCTCGAGGCCGACCACGACTTCCTCCTCCAGGGTGGCGTGTTCACTCAGGAGCTCATCGACACCTGGATCGAGTACAAGCGCGAGAAGGAGATCAAGCCCCTCGCGCAGCGTCCTCACCCGTTCGAGTTCGAGCTGTACTACGGGGTCTGATCCCGCAGCACTGCCGAAGGGCCGTTCCTCCTCGGAGGGGCGGCCCTTCGCCGTCCCCGGCGCGCGGGCGTCAGCGGTAGGAGGGAGCGTCTCCCGCGGCCGGCCCGTAGAACAGGCGCTCGAAGACCGCGCGGGAGCGGCGGGTCACGCCGAGGTAATCGTCCTCGAGCGCCGTCGCGGACCCGGCCGGATACTCGAGCAGGCGCGCGACGCCCTCGAGCTGCCGACGGTCGGTCGGGAGGACGTCGCTGGTGCGGTTGCCCCAGAGCGTGGTGCCCGAGCGGACACGGGACGCGAGGATCCACGCGGCACGCAGCCGCTCCGCGTCCTGCGGGCCGACCATGCCCTCCTCCTCCGCGACCGCGAGGGCGGTGAGGGTCGAGGTGGTCCGCAGCGCCGGGGTCCGCCGCGCGTGCTGCAGCTGGAGGAGCTGCACCAGCCACTCGACGTCGCTCAGCGATCCGCGGCCGAGCTTGAGGTGACGGCGGGGGTCGGCGCCCTGCGGCAGACGCTCGCTCTCGACCCGTGCCTTGATCCGCTTCACCTCGCGGATGTCGCGGTCGGAGACCGCTCCCGGGTAGCGGACCCCGTCGGCCAGCTCCTCGAAGTCCTCGATGAGCGCCTGGTCCCCCGCCACTCCCCGCGCCCGGAGCAGCGCCTGCGCCTCCCAGGTCAGCGACCAGCGGGCGTAGTAGGCGCGGTAGGAGTCGAGGGAGCGCACGAGGGGCCCGTTCTTGCCCTCGGGCCGCAGGTCGGCGTCGAGGTCGAGCGGCAGGCGGGAGTCCTCCGTGAGCCGGACCAGCTCGGCGACGACGAACTGCGAGTAGAGCTGGGCCTGGTGCGGCTCGGCGGTGCCGGGTCGCTGGACGTACATCACGTCGGCGTCGGAGCCGAAGCCCAGCTCCGCCCCTCCGTACCGGCCCATGCCGATGATCGCGAACTCCGCGTCGGCGCCGGGCCGGGTCGCACTGCCGCGCCGGATGGCGGCGAGCACGCCGCCCAGCAGTGCGCTGATGATGTCGGTGAGGCTGGTCGCGATCTCCTCGATCGAGCTGAGACCGAGCACGCCCCCCATGGCGGTCCGCAGCACCTCGCGCCGGCGCATCGAGCGGAGGACCGAGGCGACTGCGTCGGGCGTCTCGTGCCGGGCGAGCACGGCGCGCACCTCCTCGGCGAGCTGGGCGGCGCTGCGGGGGCGGAGGGCGTCGTCGTCCTCGAGCCAGGCCGCCGACTCCGGGATGCGGTCGAGCAGCTCGCCGACGAAGCGCGATCCGGAGAGCACCGTGGTGAGCCGCTTGGCGGCTCCGGACGAGTCGCGCAGCATCCGGAGGAACCAGGGCGTCCCGCCCAGTGCGTCGCTGAGGCGCCGGAACGCGAGCAGGCCGTAGTCGGGGTCCGGTCCGTCGGCGAACCACTGCAGCATCACCGGCACGAGGTGGCGCTGGATGCTCGCGCGGCGCGAGACGCCCGAGGTCATCGCGGCGATGTGGCCGAGCGCCCCGCGGGCGTCCGCGAAGCCGATGGCGGCGAGGCGCGCCTCCGCCTGGCCGGTGGACAGCTCGGCGCCGCCGTCGGAGAGCGCGGCGACCGCGGAGAGCAGCGGACGGTAGAACAGGCGCTCGTGCAGGCCCCGGACGCGGTGCTTGATCCCGTTCCAGACGCTCAGCAGCTCCTCCGCCGTGCGGGCGAGCCCGCTGGAGCGGGCGAGGGTCCGCAGCTCGTGCTCGTCCCGCGGCATCAGGTGCGTGCGTCGCAGGCGCCGCAGCTGGAGGCGGTGCTCGAGCAGCCGGAGTGCTCGGTAGTCCTGCGCGAACTCCTCCGCGGCGGAGCGGCCGATGTACCCGCGGTCGGCGAGGGCGCCCAGGGCGAGCAGAGTCCCGGGCATGCGGATCTCGTCGTCGGTCTGCCCGTGGACGAGCTGGAGCAGCTGCACCGTGAACTCGATGTCGCGCAGGCCGCCGGGCCCGAGCTTGATCTGGTAGTGGACGTCGTTCTGCGGGATGTTCTCGGTGACCCGCTCCCGCATCCGCTGCACCGACTCGACGAAGTTCTCGCGGGAGGCGCTCGACCAGACCTTGGGCGCGACCGCGTCGACGTACGCCCGCCCCAGCTCCTGGTCGCCGGCGAGCGGACGCGCCTTGAGCAGCGCCTGGAACTCCCAGCTCTTCGCCCACCGGTCGTAGTAGGTGATGTGCGACTCGAGGGTGCGCACGAGCGCGCCCTGCTTGCCCTCCGGGCGCAGGTTCGGGTCGACCTCCCAGAGCTCCGGCTCCATCGCCAGCGCAGAGGTCCCGCGCATGAGGAGCACGGCGAGCCGGGTGGCGACGTCGATCGCACGGGCGTTCGTCAGCTCCTTCTCCGGGTCGCCCTCGGCGACGAAGATCACGTCGACGTCGCTGACGTAGTTGAGCTCGGACGCTCCCGCCTTGCCCATGCCGATGACGGCGAAGCGGGTGGCGGCGACCTCGTCCCGGCCGAAGCGGCCTGGGCCCGTGCCCTCGACCAGCTCGGTCCGCGCCACGGCGAGGGACGCCTCCAGCGCGGCTCCGGCGAGGTCGGCCAGCGCCCTCGTCACCCGGTCGATCGCCGCGACGGGGTCGGCTTGGCTCAGATCGTGGACGACGATCCTGGTGAGGAGGCGGCGGTACCGGACGCGCAGCGCCGTCCAGCCCGCCTCCTCCCGGAGCGACGAGAAGCCGTCGACGGCGCCGACCGACTCGAGCAGCTCGGCCTTCATCTCGGCGCGCCCGGGGAGCGTGCGCACCGGCTCGAGCACGCTGGCCAGCTCGTCGGGCCGGCGCTGGAGGAAGTCGGCGAGGCCGGAGGAGGCCCCCACCACCAGAAGCAGCCGGGTCAGTGCCTCGTCGTCGGCGAGGACCGCGTCCATGCGGTCGCGGTGCCGCCGCAGCAGGTCGATCAGAGCGAGCAGCGCCTCGTCCGGGTCCGCCACCCGGGCGAAGGAGGGCAGCACCGACTCGAGCTGCCGCCCGGCGAGCTCCTCCGCCTCGGCCAGCCGCGCCCCGGTCTCGCCGAGCGCGGCGAAGCCGAGGCGTGCGACATCGCGGAGGGAGCGTTCACGGGGCATGGCCGAGGCGTCAGAGCATCTCGAGATTGCTGCGCAGCTCGTACGGCGTGACCTGGGCGCGGTACTCGGCCCAATCCTTCCGCTTGTTGAGCAGCACGAAGTTGAACACCTGCTCGCCCAGCGTCTCGGCCACGAGCTCGGACTCCTCCATCAGCGAGATGGCGCGGTCGAGGCTGGCGGGCAGAGCGCCGTAGCCGAGCGCCCGGCGCTCCGCGTCCGAGAGGGCCCACACGTTGTCCTCGGCCTCGGCCGGGAGCTCGTAGCCCTCCTCGATGCCCTTGAGCCCGGCCGCCAGGAGCAGCGAGTACGCCAGGTAGGGGTTCGCCGCGGAGTCCAGCGCCCGGTACTCGATGCGCGAGGACTGCCCCTTGTTCGGCTTGTAGAGCGGGACGCGCACGAGGGCGGACCGGTTGTTGTGGCCCCACGAGACGTAGCTGGGCGCCTCGTCGCCGCCCCAGAGCCGCTTGTAGGAGTTGACGAACTGGTTCGTCACGGCGGTGATCTCGGGGGCGTGCTTGAGCAGGCCCGCGATGAACTGGCGGCCGAGCTTCGAGAGCTGGTACTGGGCGCCCTGCTCGTAGAACACGTTCACGTCGCCCTCGAAGAGCGAGAGGTGCGTGTGCATGCCCGAGCCGGGGTGCCCGGAGAGCGGCTTCGGCATGAACGTCGCGTAGACGCCCTGCTCGATCGCCACCTCCTTGATCACGGTGCGGAAGGTCATGATGTTGTCGGCCGTGGTGAGCGCGTCCGCGTAGCGGAGGTCGATCTCGTTCTGGCCGGGGCCCGCCTCGTGGTGGCTGAACTCGACCGAGATGCCCAGATCCTCCAGCATGCGCACGGAGCGGCGGCGGAAGTCGTGCGCCGTGCCTCCGGGGACGTTGTCGAAGTACCCGGCGGAGTCGACCGGCTCCGGACCCTCGGCGCCGAAGGACGACGACTTGAGGAGGTAGAACTCGATCTCGGGGTGCGTGTAGAAGGTGAACCCGCGCTCGGCCGCCTTCGCCAGCGTGCGCTTGAGCACGTTGCGCGGGTCGGCGACGGCGGGCTGGCCGTCCGGCGTGGTGATGTCGCAGAACATCCGCGCCGTCGGGTCGATCTCTCCGCGCCACGGGAGGATCTGGAAGGTCGACGGGTCCGGATGCGCGAGGACGTCGGCCTCGAAGGAGCGGGTGAGGCCCTCGATGGCGGAGCCGTCGAAGCCGAGCCCCTCCGCGAACGCGCCCTCCACCTCGGCCGGCGCGATCGCGACCGACTTCAGCGTGCCGACGACGTCGGTGAACCAGAGGCGAACGAATTTGATCCCTCGCTCTTCAATGGTACGAAGAACGAAGTCCCGTTGCTTGTCCATCCAGACCCCTCCTGTTTCGACCCTCAGGCTACTGCCTCCGACCGGGGCCCGCGGGGCGCCCGAGGCGCGCCGTAGACTGGCGCCCATGTCAGCGCAGCCCGTGAAACGCGTTCGAACCCGCCACTTCCAGAACGCGAAGGACTCCGGTGTCCGCATCACCGGGCTGACCAGCTACGACCAGCTGACGGCGAAGATCTTCGACGACGCCGGGATCGACTTCCTCCTCGTGGGCGACTCCGCCGGCAACACGGTGCTCGGCTACGACACCACTCTGCCCGTCACCGTCGACGAGCTCATCCCGCTGGCACGTGCCGTCGCCGGAGCCGTCGAGCGCGCCTTCGTCGTCGCCGACATGCCCTTCGGCTCCTACGAGTCGGGTGCCGACGACGCGCTGCACACGGCGTTCCGCTTCATGAAGGAGACGCACGCGCACGCGGTGAAGCTCGAGGGCGGAGTCCGCTCCGCCGAGCAGATCCGGCGCATCGTCGAGGCGGGCATCCCCGTGATGGCGCACATCGGCTTCACGCCGCAGAGCGAGCACGGGCTCGGCGGTCACATGGTCCAGGGGCGCGGCGAGGGCATCGAGCAGCTGCTCGCCGACGCGCGCGCCGTCCAGGAGGCCGGGGCGTTCGCCGTCGTCCTCGAGATGGTGCCCGCGGACGCGGCACGTCAGGTGACGGAGGAGCTGCGCATCCCCACGATCGGAGTCGGAGCGGGACCGCACGTCGACGGACAGCTGCTCGTGTGGACGGACTTCGCCGGATTCACCACCGGCCGCATCCCCCGCTTCGTGAAGCAGTACGCGGATCTGCGCGGCGTGCTCACCGGAGCGGTCACCGCGTACCGGGACGACGTGGAGTCCGGCGCCTACCCCGGCGCCGAGCACAGCTACGAGTAGCCGCGGTCAGCGGTCCTCGGCGGCGTCCTCCTCTGCCCACTTGCGGCTGTTCTCGTGCAGCCGCTCGAGGGCGTGCTCCGCCTCCTCGCGAGAGGAGAAGGGTCCCACCCGGTCGACGGAGGGGGACACGAATCCCTGCTCCACCGTGCCGGCCTTGAGGTTGTACCACCAGGAGTTCGTGTCGCCGTCAGCCATGCCGCGATCCTACGCCGCAGCCCGCGTCGGTCCGCACCCCCGCCCTTCGCTAGCATGGCCGCTATGACTGCTGCGGCGACCGCCATCGGGATCGACATCGGGGGAACGGGCATCAAGGGGGCCTCGGTGGACCTGGCCGCGGGCACCCTGCTCAGCGACCGGATGAAGCTCGCCACTCCCCCGGGAGGCACGCCGAAGGACATCGTCGCCACCGTCCAGCAGATCCTCGAGAAGATCCCGGACCTGCCCTCGGACACCCCGGTCGGCATCTGCTTCCCCGCCGTCGTCGTCCACGGACGGACGATGTCGGCGACGAACGTGTCGGACGAGTGGATCGGCCTCGAGGCCGAGAAGCTCTTCGAGGACGCGATCGGCAGGAACATCTTCTTCGTCAACGACGCCGACGCGGCGGGCTACGCCGAGTCGCGCTTCGGAGCGGCGAAGGACAAGAAGGGCCTGGTCATCATGACCACCCTCGGCACCGGCATCGGGACGGCGCAGATCCACGACGGGATCCTCATCCCCAACGCCGAGCTCGGCCACCTCGAGATCCACGGCGGCGACTACGAGAAGAAGGCCTCGTTCGCCGCCAAGGAGCGCGACGACCTCGACTACAAGCACTGGGCGAAGCGCCTGCAGCGCTACTACTCCCACCTCGAGGCGCTGCTCTGGCCCGATCTCTTCGTCGTCGGCGGCGGCATCTCCAAGCACCACGACGAGTTCCTCCCGCTGCTCGACCTGCGCACCCCGATCATCCCGGCGGCGCTCCGCAACAACGCCGGCATCCTCGGCGCGGCCGCGCTCGCAGGGCGGGGCTGAGTCTTTCTCCTCGGCGGTCCCCGCCCGCCGAGGCGCGGTCGGCCTCGGGAGGTGACGCGATCCGGGGAGCGGGGTGCGGACGGCTACGGCGAAACGCTGGCACGCGTTTCGCCGGTTCGCCTCGTGCGTGGCGCCGTGGCGCACGGGCGTGATCGGACCTTCGGGGTCCAGTCGTCGCGGTGAGCCACGACGGGGCGGGGCACCTGGTCCTCGGCGGTCGATCCGCAGCGGCGTCCCAGGACCGTCCTCCGGGACCGTCGCCTGCCGGACGCCGTGCTGCACCGCTTCGTCCGCAGGAGGCAGCGCGAGAGATGGACCGCGCCAGTCCTGTCGAGTGGCGGCGCAAGGATGTATCGAGACCCGGGAACCGCCACGGCAGGCCGTCGCGCCGCCTGCGGGCGGGAGCGCGAGCTCGGCGACCGGTGGAGACGCGAGATGCCCCGCCGGGGCGGGGCATCTCGTGGCGAAGGGGTCGGCTGATACGCCGGGTTCTGTTCACGCCGCGCCTCTCGGCGGGCGCTGGACGGCCATCTCTCTCGGAGCCACGTCGCCGTGACCCTCCAGCGGTCTACCCGAGGACCCGACGAGCAGCCGCATCGTCCTCTGTCTGACCTTGCTCCGGGCGAGGTTTACCGAGCGGACCGGATCACTCCGGCCCCTGGTGGTCTCTTACACCACCGTTTCACCCTTACCGCCGGCCGGAGCCGACGGCGGTCTGTTCTCTGTGGCACTGTCTCGCGGGTCGCCCCGGGTGGGTGTTGCCCACCGCCCTGCTCTGCGGAGCCCGGACGTTCCTCGGCACCACGGCTCTCGCCGCGGTGACGCGACCGTCTTGCCGGCCCGTTCGCCCGTCCAGTGTACGGCTCAGGCGAGGGTGGACTCCTCGCCGCGCACCAGGATGCAACCGCTGTCGGGGCAGAGGACGACCTCGTCGGGAGCGGAGGCGCGGATCCAGGAGAGGTCCGACTCGGTGAGGGCCACGCCGCTCCCCTCCGACACCTTCCCGCGGAGGAGGGCCGCGCCGACTCCGTAGCGGGCGCGCTGCTTCTCGTACAGTTCGACCAGGTCCTCCGGAAGGGTCGTCACCAGGTCGGCGCGGTCCCGGGCGAGCGCCTCCTGCTTGTCGCGGAGCTTCTCGGCCTGCGCGTCGCGCTCCTCGGCGAGGGTCCCGAGCGAGGCGACGACCTCGTCGCGCTCGGCCTGAGCCGCGGCGACCTCGGACTCGATGCCCTCGATCCGCTCCATCAGGGTCAGCTCGATGTCCTCGAGGTCTCCCCGCCGCTTCACGAGGGAGGTGATCTCGCTCTCGAGCGCGGCGATGTCCTTGGCCGCGGATGCGGTCTGCAGGCGGTCGCGATCGCGGGTGAGCCGCTTCTCGACCACGCTGACGTCGGACTCGATGCGCCCGAGCTCGGTGCGCACGTCCTCGAGGCGCCCTGTGCGCTCGGCGAGGGAGCGGCGGGTCTCGTTGTCGCGGGCCTGCATCGCCTGGATCCGCGCGATCTGCGGGAGCGTCGCGAGGGCGTGGCGCAGCTGCGCGCCCCTCGTGTCCAGACTCGCCAGAGTCAGGAGTTCGCGCTGGTGTGCGGGGCTGGCTTTCACGTGGCGGTCCTCGTTCCCGGCGCGCAGTACGGGCGCGCCGCGTCCATTCTCCTGTGCCCGCGGCGGGTCAGTGCACGATCGCGAAATCCCACGGGTCGGTGCGGGTCTCGCTCACCTCGACGGTGACCGTGGGCAGGGCCTCCCGCAGCGCGGTCGCGGCGACGTCGAGCCACAGCCACTCGCTCGCCCAGTGCGAGACGTCGATGAGGGCGGGGCCGGTGCCGTGCAGGGCCTTCTCGCGCGCCTCGGACGCCGGGTGGTGCCGGAGGTCGGCGGTGATGAAGACGTCGCTCGTGCGGACGGCGGGGGCGTCCAGGAGCGAGTCCCCCGCTCCCCCGCAGAGCGACACGCGGCGCACGGGCGTCTCGTAGGCGCCCGCGGCCCGCACTCCCCCTGCGGTGGCCGGCAGGAGCTCGGCCACGGCTCCGGCCAGGCGTCCGAGCGTCACCTCCTCGGGCAGGTCGCCCACTCGGCCGAGCCCGACCGACGGGTCGGCGCCCGGGACGAGCGGAGTCGCGCCGGTCAGGCCGAGGCGGGTGGCGATCACGTCCGAGACCCCGTCCGCGACGATGTCGGCGTTCGTGTGGGCCGAGATCAGTGCGCAGCCGCCCCGGATGAGGTCCGCGAGCAGGCGGCCCTTGTAGCCGTCCTCGGCGATCGAGGTGACGCCGCGCAGCAGCAGCGGGTGGTGCGCGACCAGGAGCTGGTATCCGCCGTCGACGGCCTCCGCGACGGTGTCGGAGACCACGTCGACCGTGAGCAGGATCCGCTCCACCGCAGCGTCGGGGTCGCCGGTGACCAGGCCGGGCGCGTCCCAGCTCTCGGCGGCCGCCTCGGGCCAGAGACGGTCGATGACGGCGTGGACGTCGCGCAGTGAGGGCATGCGTCCAGGGTAGGGCCGCTCAGGGCGGGTGGTCGGTGTCCACGGCGCGGATCCCGGCGTCGGCCGCCGCGTCCAGGTCGGCTCGCGGGTGGTCGTCCGACTCCAGCAGGAGGACGGTGATGCCGCCGTACTGCTCGATCTCGAGCAGGCCCGCGACTCCGGAGGCGGCGAGCACGTGGCCGCCGATCCCGCCGGTGGTGTCGACGTCGTGCGTGTGCAGGCCGGCGACGCTGATCCCCTGGAACGGCTGCGGGCCGACGAAGCCCAGCAGCGTGCCCTCGACGCCGGTCAGCCGGACCTCGTGCTGGTCGCGCATCGCGTCCGCCAGGCGGCGGTAGGGCTCCGCCTGCGCGATCGGCCGGCGCAGGGTCGGCGTCTCCGTCCGCGCGCGCAGGCGGACGCCGACGAAGACGTCCGGACAGGGCACGAGCGAGCGCACCGCGGCCGGTCCGCCGAGCGGCGTGATCGGGAGCCGTCGCGGCGCACGGTCGGTGGTCCGTGCTTGCCTGGGGACCATGAACGAGTACCTCCCCTGGGCCGTCGCGGCCGCCCTGCTCCTGGCCCTTCTCATCACGGTCGTCGCCGGCCGCCGACGGCGCACTGCGGCGAGAGCGGCGGCGGAGCAGGCCGCGGAGGAGGCCTCGGAGGAGGCCTCGGAGGAGCACCAGCGCACGATCGCCGAGCGCGACCGGAGCCACGAGGCGGCGCTCAAGGCACTGACGCGCGCGCGCGACGCCGAGCGCGACCTCAGTCGGACCGAGCTCGAGACGGCGCAGGAGGAGGCCGAGCAGACCCGTGACGCGCTCGCCAAGACCTGGAGCAGCGAGGCCGTCTCGCACACCCTGATCCGGGAGGCGTGCGCCTCGGCGGGGCTGTCCGGCGTCCTCGCCACGAACGTCGTCTTCGTACCGGTCGACGCGCGCACGACGCGCCGCTTCCTCGCGCAGATCGACCATCTGCTGCTCACCCGGCACGGCGCGCTCATCATCGAGGCCAAGTACTGGCAGGGGGTCGTCTTCGACGGCGTGCGACCCGGTACCGTCCACCCCTCCTACGGCGTCCTCCTCGACGAGGATGCACTGCCCGAGGCCTTCGCGGTTCAGATCGCACCGGGGACGGTGTCGCGGTGGACGGTGCGCACGCATGTCGAGCAGCACGTCCCCGCCCGGCAGGTCCGGATCCAGGCCGCGAGGCTCAAGGAGCACCTGGCCCTGAACGGTCTGCCCACGCCGTGGTTCGAGACGGCCGTGCTCTACAGCCACCCCGACGTCAGGACGTACGCGCCCGGATGGCAGGGCACGGGAGCGGCACGGACGAGGATCCTGACGGGAGTCGACGAGCTGACGGACGCTCTGGCCGATCTCGCACGGCGCCCGGGCACCACGATCGGGGAGGACGCCTGGGGCGAGCTCTCCGGATTCCTCGCCGGATGCGGCGGCCATGTGGAGCCGGTCGGGCCGACCCGTGCGTGACCAGCAGGGGGACCCGGTGGCCGGACGGGCACGGTCCTGGCTGGCCTGACCGGCCTGAGCCGGACAGGACGGCGCCGGACAGGACGGCGCCGGACAGGACGACGTCAGACCCTGTAGCGCCGTGAACGACGAAGGTCCGCACTCCCGGAGGAGTGCGGACCTGTTCGGTGGATCCGAGGGGATTCGAACCCCTGACCCCCTGCATGCCATGCAGGTGCGCTACCAGCTGCGCCACGGACCCATGTTGTGTTCTGTCTTGCTTCGTACTGTCTTTCGCTGTCTCCGCCCGGCGGAAGCAACTCGAATAAACTACAACACGATTCGCGTGAAATGAAATCGAGCGCTGTCGCCGGGCGTGTTCGTCAGTTCGAGGACGTCGACGAGTCGACGGCGACGGGCTGCTCGAGGGTGAACGGCACCGTCGGGCAGTCCTTCCAGAGGCGCTCGAGCGAGTAGTACATGCGGTCCTCCTCGTGGAAGACGTGCACGACGAGGTCGCCGAAGTCGAGGAGGATCCAGCGGCCCTCCGCACGGCCCTCGCGGCGCAGCAGCTTGGCGCCGGAGTCGTTCAGGCGGTCCTCCACCTCGTTCGCGATCGCGACCACGTTGCGCTCGGAGCGGCCGGTGGCGAGGAGGAAGATGTCGACCAGCGGCAGCGGCCCCGAGACGTCGAGGGCGACGAGGTCCTCACCGCCCTTGGAGTCGGCGGCGGTGGCCGCGAGCTGGAGCAGGGCGCGGGCGGAATCGGTCGCAGTCATGAAGCCTTCAGTGTCGGTGGTGGAGATCAGAAGATGTTGAGCACGAAGCCGCCGATGAACAGCGCGATCGCGCCGACCAGCAGGACGGCCGCGGTGATCGCGAGGACCACCGGGACGCTCACGCCGGCGCGCTTCTGCGGCGCGATCATCGAGGTGCCGGCGGCGTGGGTGGAGACGGCGCTGGACGCCCGGACCGGCTCGGACTCGCCGACGGGCTGCTCGCGGTCGATGCGGTCGACGTAGCGGTCCACATCGGGCGAGTCGTAGAGGTTCGGGTGCTGGCCCGTGGAGCCGAGGCTGCGCGGGAGGTCGAACGAGCCGGTGACGAGGATCTCCCCCGTGTCCGTGCCGACTGTCGCGCCGGGGCCCGTGGTCGGCAGGATCAGCGCGTTGGTGGTGGTGACGGCACCGGTGGCGGCGACTCCGCTCGCGATGAGGGAGTCGAACGAGGCGTCCACCTCCTCCTTCGACTTGCTGTCGAGTTCCTCGGTGATGGCGAGGTGCTCGATCGGCGGCTCGAAGCTCCCGGTGATCTCGGTGGCCTTCTCGTCGGCGATGTCGAGGGATCCGCCCACCGACGCGAAGAGCGCGGTGTTCAGGTGCGGCTGCTCGGGCTGCTCGCCGGCCGTCGGCTGCTCGTCGTCCGCGTCCCGCTCGTCGGAGGCGTCCGCGGACGGCGTCTCGTCGTCGGAGGAGGAGCTCTCGATCTCGGCCTCGTGCACCTCGGCCGCGTCGGCGTCCGCGGTCGCATCGGTGGCGGACTCGTCCGCCTCCTCCTCGGACGCCTCGGGGGCGTCCTCGGTGACGACGTCCTCGTCGCCCTCCGGCTCCTGCTCCGCTGCGCCCTCGGGCACCGGCTCCGCATCACGGGACTCGTCGGCCGCCTCGATCACGGGGACCGCCCCGGTCGGCGGGAGCGCCGAGGCGCGCTCGAGGGCGCCCTCGACGTAGTCGGAGCGCTCGTCGTCGGACCGCTCCTCGTCGGCGGGCGGCTCCGCCTCCGGTGCGGCGGCGACCTTCTCCGCCTGCTGCTGCGCCAGCAGTGCGCGCAGCTCCCGACGGGTCAGCTGGCGGCCCGTGGCGTTCTCGGTGGCGACGATCTCCATCGAGGAGGTGCGCAGGTCGGGCTCGCTCGCGGGGCTCGGCTCGACGGGGGTGATCCGCAGGGCCTGGGTGGGGGTCAGCACCGGCATGTCGCCGGCGGTGGTGGCGGTCGCGGTGGCAGCTCGGCGGGACGTCGTCGGAACGGCGGCGGTCGTGGCCGCACCGGCCTCGCGCCTCTCGCGCTCGCGGATCTCGCGCCGGGTGAGCGGCTTCTCCTCGGGCTGAACTGTCATGACGTGCTCCGATACAGGTGGTGCTTCGAGATGTACTGGACGACACCGTCGGGAACCAGGTACCAGACCGGATGACCCCGGTTGACGCGGCTCCGACAGTCGGTCGAGGAGATCGCCAGTGCCGGAATCTCCAACAAGGATACGTCCTGGGCCGGCAATCCCGAAACGTTGAGGACGTGCCCCGGCCGGCTGACGGCGACGAAGTGGGCCAGCTCCCACAGCTCGTCGTAGTCCTTCCAGCTCAGGATCTGAGCGACCGCGTCCGCGCCGGTGATGAAGAACAGCTCGGCGTCGGGGTGCGCGGCGTGGATGTCGCGCAGGGTGTCGATCGTGTAGGTCGTGCCGATGCGGTCCACGTCGACTCGGCTGACGGTGAAGCGCGGGTTCGACGCCGTCGCGATCACCGTCATCAGGTACCGGTGCTCGGCGGAGGTCACCGTCTTCTTGTGCCACGGCTGGCCGGTGGGCACGAAGACGACCTCGTCCAGGTCGAACGACTGGGCCACCTCGGAGGCGGCGACCAGGTGACCGTGGTGGATCGGGTCGAAGGTGCCGCCCATCACGCCGATGCGCGGACGCCGCGGGCCTCCGCTCGCGGCGGACGTCACGATCGCTGGGCTCCCCGCCTAGTGTCCGTGACCGTGCTGGTCGTGGGAGCCGGCACCGGTCTTGTGCGAGTGGCGGTTCGCCACGTCCCGGTAGCTCCAGGTGACGAAGCCGAGGGCCGTGAAGGCGACGGCGGCGATCAGGCCGAAGACGATCGGGGGGAACGGCAGCTCCGTGTGGGCCGCTGCTTCGGCGAGGACGGTCGTCGCGAGGGACATGCAGTGCTCCTTGGAGGTCGTGGTCGCCCCGGCGGGGCTCCGACGAGTCTACCCGGACGCCGCTCGACGCCGGATCGCCGGTCCGGGCGCTAGGCGCGGACCTGTCCCGCGCCGCGCAGCAGCCACTTCGTGCTGGTCAGCTCGGGAAGGCCCATGGGACCCCGAGCGTGCAGCTTCTGCGTCGAGATGCCGACCTCGGCGCCGAACCCGAACTCCCCGCCGTCGGTGAAGCGGGTGGAGGCGTTGACCATCACGACCGCGGAGTCGACCTCGGCGAGGAAGCGCTCGGCGCTTCGGAGGTCGTTCGTCACGATCGACTCGGTGTGGTGGGTGGAGTACCGGTCGATGTGGGCCATCGCGGCCTCTAGGTCGTCGACGATCGCGACGGCGACGTCGAGCGAGTAGTACTCCGCGGACCAGTCCTCGTCGGTGGCGGGCACCGCGTCGGGCCAGAGCGCCGCGACGCGCTCGTCGCCGTGCACGGTCACTCCCGCTTCCGCGAGCCGGCCGAGCACGGGCGGGAGGAGGCGCTCGGCGGCGTCGCGGTGGACGAGGAGGGTCTCGAGGGCGTTGCAGGTGCTCGGACGCTGCACCTTGGCGTTGTGGACGATGTCCACGGCCCACTGCTCGTCGGCACTGGCGTCGAGGAAGACGTGGACGACGCCGGCGCCCGTCTCGATCACGGGGACCGTCGACTCCGTCACGACCGACTCGATGAGGCCGGCGCTCCCCCGCGGCACCAGGACGTCGACGTAGCCGCGCGCTCGCATGAGGGCCTTCGCGCCCTCGCGGCCGTGGTCGTCGACCGTCTGCACCAGCTCGGCGGGCAGGCCGACGGAGGCGACGGCCTCCTGCAGCAGCTCCACCAGGACGCGGTTCGTGTTCTCCGCGGCCGTGCCTCCACGCAGGATCACGGCGTTCCCGCTCTTGAGGGCGAGCGCCGCGATGTCGATGGTGACGTTCGGGCGCGCCTCGTAGATCGCTCCGACGACGCCGAACGGGACCCGCACCTGGGTGAGGGAGGCGCCGTTGGGCAGGTTCGATCCCCGCACCGTCTGCCCGACCGGATCGGTGAGCCCGACGACCGCGACGACGGCGTCGGCGAGGGACCCCAGGCGCGCCGCATCGAGGCGGAGGCGGTCCTGCAGGCCCGCGCTCATCCCGCTCTCGCGACCCCGCTGGAGGTCGAGCTCGTTCGCCGGGACGACGCGCGCGGCGCTCGAGCGCACCGCGTCGGCGATGGCGAGCAGAGCCCGGTTCTTGAGGTCGGTGGTCGCACTGCGGAGGGAGCGCGACGCGGCACGGGAAGCGGCGAACCGCTCGGTCAGCGCACTGCTGTCGGGGGTCGTCTGCGGCATCCGGCCAGTGTAGAGGCAGACGACCCCGGCGGCGGGAGTCAGCTCTCCTCGCCGGCCTCCGTGCCGTCGCCCTCGTCGGCGACGCGCCAGACGCCGCCCTGGCGCTCGCGCTCGAGCTCCGCGCGGGCCTCGGCCTTGGCGTCCATCCGCTCGAAGTAGTCCTCGCGACGCTCGTTGCGGGTCTTGCGCCGGTTGTCCTCGAGGCGGAGGTCCGTTCCGCGGGGCGCGGTGATGAGCTCGGCCGTCGAGGTGAGGGTCGGCTCCCAGTCGAAGACGACGCCGTCGCCGGGGCCGATGACGACGGTGGAGCCGGCGACCGCTCCAGCCGAGAACAGGCCGTTCTCGACTCCGAGCTTGGCCAGGCGGTCGGCGAGGAAGCCGACGGCCTCGTCGTTCGTGAAGTCGGTCTGCGCGACCCAGCGCACGGGCTTGGTGCCCAGGACCCGGTACACGTTGCCGTACGAGCCGCCCTCGACCCGGATCTCGAAGTCCTTCTCGTCCACGGCGCGGGGGCGGATGGTGATGCGCTCCACCCGCGGCACGGCGGCGAGCTCGAGGCGGTGCTTCTCGACGATCTCGGCGAGGGCGAACGTCAGCTGGCGGAGTCCCGAGTGGCTGACCGTCGAGATCTCGAACACGCGGTAGCCGCGGCCCTCGAGGTCGGCCCGGACGAAGTCGGCCAGTTCCTGGGCCTCGGGCACGTCGACCTTGTTGAGCGCGATCAGCTGCGGCCGCTCGATCAGCGGCACCTGTCCGTCGCCGACGGGGTACGCCGCCAGCTCCCCGAGGATGATGTCGAGGTCGGTCAGCGGGTCGCGGCCGGGCTCGAGCGTGGCGCAGTCGAGCACGTGGACGAGCGCGGTGCAGCGCTCGACGTGGCGGAGGAACTCCAGACCCAGGCCCTTGCCCTCGCTCGCGCCCTCGATGAGACCGGGCACGTCGGCGACGGTGAAGCGCGACTCCCCCGCCTGCACGACGCCGAGGTTGGGCGCGAGGGTCGTGAACGGGTAGTCCGCGATCTTCGGCTTGGCCGCCGAGATCGCCGCGACGAGGCTCGACTTGCCCGCCGAGGGGAATCCGACGAGCGCGACGTCCGCGACGGTCTTCAGCTCGAGGACGACGTCGCCCTCCCAGCCCGGCGTGCCGAGCAGCGCGAAGCCGGGCGCCTTGCGCTTCGTGGTGGCGAGCGAGGCGTTGCCGAGCCCGCCCTGCCCGCCCGGAGCGATGACGAACCGGAGGCCGGGCTCGTCCATGTCGATCAGCTGGTCGCCGTCCGGCGACTTGACGACCGTGCCGACCGGGACGGGGAGCTCCATGAGCTCGCCGTTCCCGCCCGCGCGGTGGTCGCCCATGCCGGGACCGCCGTTCTCGGAGCTGCGGTGCGGGTGGCGGTGGTAGGCGAGCAGCGTCGTCGTCTGCGGGTCGGCGACGAGGACGATGTCGCCCCCGTGCCCGCCGTTGCCGCCGTCGGGGCCGGCGAGCGGCTTGAACTTCTCGCGACGGACGGAGACGCAGCCGTTGCCGCCGTGGCCGGCACGCAGATGCAGCGTGACGTTGTCGACGAAGGTGACCATGGTGTGAATCCGTCCGTGAGTGCGTGCGGCGCCGGGATGCCGGCGCCGGGGGGCTGTGCCCCGGTAAACGCGCAAGGGGCGAGCCGAAGCCCGCCCCTTGCGTCCTGTGCCTGTGCGGCCGAGGAGGTCGACCCTACTGGGCGGCCGCCACGATGTTGACGACCTTGCGGCCGCCCTTGCTGCCGAACTCGACAGCGCCCGCCGAGAGGGCGAACAGGGTGTCGTCGCCACCGCGTCCGACGTTCGCGCCGGGGTGGAAGTGGGTGCCGCGCTGGCGGACGATGATCTCGCCCGCGTTCACGACCTGGCCGCCGAAGCGCTTGACGCCGAGACGCTGCGCGTTCGAGTCGCGACCGTTGCGAGTGGAGCTCGCGCCCTTCTTGTGTGCCATTTCTCATCTCCTCGAGACCGGGGGGCCGCAGCCCCGTGCTGTTGCCCTGCAGGGCGATGGCTCGCTCCGCAGGTCAGCTCAATTCCTTTGCAGGACTACTTGATGCCAGTGACCTTGACGCGCGTGAGGTCCTGACGGTGCCCCTGGCGCTTCTTGTAACCGGTCTTGTTCTTGAACTTCTGGATGATGATCTTCGGACCACGGAGGTCCTCGAGCACCTCGGCGGTGACGGTGACGCCCGCGAGGGTCGCCGCGTCCGAGGTGATCGACTCACCGTCGACGAGCAGCACGGCAGGAAGCTGCACGGTGCCGTTCTCGTCGGCCTTGACGCGGTCCATCGTCACGATGGTGCCGACCTCGACCTTCTCCTGCCGACCGCCGGCGCGCACAACTGCGTAAACCACTTCTCGTACCTGTTTCTCGTCTGGACGGAGCGGAGGCCTCGTCCGGGGCTTGTAGGGACGGGGCTGAGCCCCGGTCTTCCGGTTCGTACCCGTCTCCTCACGACACGAGGGAACCGGCACCGCGGCCCGCGCCCCGTGAGGGGCGGAGCGACAACGGAAATCTGCGTGAGCACATGGATCGCGCCACACCAACGGTCAAGAGT
The DNA here is from genome assembly GCF_002932105.1 of Rathayibacter sp. AY1C1. Classification (NCBI taxonomy): domain Bacteria; kingdom Bacillati; phylum Actinomycetota; class Actinomycetes; order Micrococcales; family Microbacteriaceae; genus Rathayibacter; species Rathayibacter sp. AY1C1. Next base: position 22,333 of record NZ_PSWH01000002.1, read on the forward strand.
ACGGGATCCGCGCTCCACGGTCAAACGCACACGACTGCGAAGCCGTGTCCACCCGACCGGCGACCCCGTCACGATAGTCGAGGAGGAGGCGCGTGGACGGACGGCGCGCCGCCTACGATCGGGGAATGGCCATCCTCGTCGACGCCGCGCGCTGGCCGGCGCACGGCCGGCTGTGGGCGCACCTCGTGAGCGACGTCTCGCTCGAGGAGCTCCACGACTTCGCGCGCCGTCTCGGCGTGCCCGAGCGCGGCTTCGACCTGGACCACTACGACGTGCCCGAGGAGCGGATCGACGAGCTCGTCGCCGCGGGCGCGGTCCCCGTCGGCGCGCGGGAGCTGGTCGAGCGGCTGAGGCGGAGCGGGCTCCGCGTCCGCGGGCGCGACCGGGACGCCGAGAGGGCCCGGCGCCGGCTCTCGCCGGGCACCGGGCCCTCCTGACACCGGGTCGCGCTACTGGTCGGCGCGGCGCGGGGTCTGCTCGGGGATGACCGCGACTCCGGTGAGCGCGGCCGTCGTGACGCGCCGGCTCTTCGCACGGCCCTGGCCGGGCTGCTTCGGGGCCGGCAGAGCGTCGAGCACGGAGTCGAGCAGGTGCTCGGCGACCTCGCTGCGGACGCGGCGCGGAGGCGTGACCGGCGCGATCGGGATGTCGAGGATCGGCGCGGCAGCGGCCGGCTCGATCTCCTTCTCGACCGGGGTCTCGACGGGAGCCGACTCGACGGCCGCCGTCTCGGCGGCCTCCTGGCGCGGCTCGCGGTCGCGGCTGCGACGACGGCGCTCGCCCCGGGCGGGACGCTCGCCGCGACGGCTCGGCTCGGACGGCTGCTCCTCGGGTGCCGTGGCGGACTCCTCCGGCGCCATGGCCTCGACGGTCTCGGCGGCGTCCTCGACCAGCGCGGCCGCCTCCTCCGCCGCCTGGCGCACGGCCTGGGGGTGGATGGTGCTGGCGGCGATCTGCGCGAGCGCGTTCTTCGCGTCGTCCGTGATGGCGTGGGTGCTGACCGGCTTGGTCGCCGGCGCGCCCTGCCCGTTCTGCCCGCCGTTCGAGCGCCCGGAGGCGGCGGGCTGCTGCTCGCCGCCCTTGCCTCGGCGGCGCTGCTCCTGCTGCGGAGCGGCGGTCGACCGGTGCTTGAGCACGGGGTCGTGGTGGACGATGACGCCGCGTCCGGCGCAGATCTCGCAGTTCTCGCTGAAGGTCTCGAGCAGGCCCAGGCCCAGCTTCTTGCGGGTCATCTGCACGAGGCCGAGCGAGGTGACCTCGGCGACCTGGTGCTTCGTCCGGTCGCGGCTCAGGCACTCGACCAGGCGGCGGAGCACGAGGTCGCGGTTGGACTCGAGCACCATGTCGATGAAGTCGACGACGATGATGCCGCCGATGTCGCGCAGGCGCAGCTGGCGGACGATCTCCTCGGCCGCCTCCAGGTTGTTCTTCGTGACCGTCTCCTCGAGGTTCCCGCCCGAGCCGACGAACTTGCCGGTGTTGACGTCGACCACCGTCATCGCCTCGGTGCGGTCGATCACGAGCGAGCCGCCGCTGGGCAGCCACACCTTGCGCTCCAGCGCCTTCTCGATCTGCTCCGTGATGCGGAACTCGTCGAACGCGTCCTTCTTACCCGTGTAGACCTCGACGCGCTCGAGCAGATCGGGTGCGACCTGGCTGAGGTAGAGCTCGATGGTCTCGCGGGCGTCGTCGCCGGCGATGACCATCTTCTCGAAGTCCTCGTTGAAGACGTCGCGGACGATCTTGATCAGCAGGTCCGGCTCGCTGTGCAGGAGAGCGGGAGCCTGCCCGGTCGCGGCCTTCGCGCTGAGAGCCGTCCACTGCGCGGTCAGGCGCTCGACGTCGACGGTCAGCTGCTCCTCCGTGGCGCCCTCGGCCGCGGTCCGGACGATGACGCCCACGTTCTCGGGCAGCACCTCCTTGAGGATCTTCTTCAGGCGGGCGCGCTCGGTGTCCGGGAGCTTCCGCGAGATGCCGTTCATCGAGCCGTTGGGCACGTAGACGAGGTAGCGGCCGGGGAGCGAGATCTGGCTCGTGAGACGGGCGCCCTTGTGGCCGACGGGGTCCTTCGTGACCTGGACGAGGACCCGGTCGCCGGGCTTGAGCGCGAGCTCGATCCGGCGGGGGCCGCCGGCGTTGTTCGCGGCGTCCCAGTCGACCTCGCCGGAGTAGAGCACGGCGTTGCGCCCGCGTCCGATGTCGACGAAGGCGGCCTCCATGCTCGGGAGGACGTTCTGCACGCGGCCGAGGTAGACGTTGCCGATGAGCGACGCCTCCTGCGAGCGGGCGACGTAGTGCTCGGCGAGGACGCCGTCCTCGAGCACGCCGATGCGGATGCTGTCCTCCTTCGAGCGGACGACCATGACGCGGTCGACGGCCTCCCGGCGGGCGAGGAACTCGGACTCGGTGACGACCGTGCGGCGCCGGCCGGCGTCGCGGCCGTCGCGGCGGCGCTGCTTCTTGGCCTCGAGGCGGGTCGAGCCCTTGATGCGCTGCGGCTCGGTGATGAGCTCGGGCTCGCGGGCCTCGCGCTGCTCGCGCGGCTGGCGGACCCGGACGACGGTGTTCTCGGGGTCGTCGGAGCCGGACCTCTCGCTCTCGCCGCTGCGGCGGCGCGAGCGGCGGCGGACGGAGCCCTGCTCCTCGGCCGGGCTCTCGCGCTCCTCCTGGACGCCCAGCGGCGCACCGCGGGGAGGCAGCGGAGCCAGCTCGACGTAGTCGGGCAGGACCGGCGCCTGGAACAGCAGCGACGGGCTCGGCAGTGCGGGCCGTCGCGGCTCCTCCTGCTCGGCGCCCGGGGTCTGCGGGAGGGCGTTGAAGAACACCGCGCCCGTCGACGTCGACGGCTCGGCCGCCTCCGCGGCGCTCCCGGTCTCGGGCAGCTCGGTGCCCTCGGCTCCGGTCTGGTCGGTCTCGTTGCTGTCGATGATCGTCTCCCCTGTCGCTGGCGCGCTCGACTCGGTCCGCCGGGTCGCCCGGCGGCCACCGAAGAGGCGGCTGATCTTCCTGGCCCCGCTGCGGGGCTCGTCGCGGTCCGGATCGGATCCGCTCGTACTGTTGTCTTCCACCATTCCTGGTGCACTCCTCGGCCGGGTCGTCCGCCGCGTCGTCTTCCCGGATGCTTCTCTCGTGCGAGGGGCCTCGGCCCGCCGCGAATCCTTCCGCTCCCCCGGTCCCGTCGCGCTCGTGGCGCGGGACTCCGGTTGCAGCTGCACTCTCGGAACTGACTATCCGACACGCGCTCCTCCGCGGTGCGACCTGCGGTCGACTCCCGGCGGAGCGGAGACCCGGCGCGTCCATTCGCGGAACGCTGTCGATCTCCTGTGGCCCGGTACTCGCCCGGTAAACCTTCTTCGCGTCGATGCGGGGTCCCCCGGACCGACGGCTCCGATTATCGCACGCATTCCCAGAGGCGCCGATCCGGCGCGTGCCATAATCCCCCGGTGTCCAGCGATCCCGGGGTGCGCGACGCCCCCACCCAGCAGCGCCCCGTCGTCTTCGCCGTCCTGCTGATCGTCCTCGGCGTGATCGGCTGGACCGCCGCCTTCGCCCTCACGAACGACAAGTTCGCCGCCCTCGAGAACCCCGATGCGGGCCTCGGCTGCGACTTCAGCCTGCTGGTGCAGTGCAGTGCGAACCTGAACTCGGCGCAGGGCGCGGTCTTCGGCTTCCCGAACCCTCTCATCGGCCTGGCGGCCTGGATCGCGCCGATCGTGGTGGGGCTGGGCCTGCTCGCAGGCGCCCGGTTCGACCGGTGGTTCTGGGCGGCCTTCAACGTCGGCTTCCTGCTCGCCCTGGTGTTCGTGGGCTGGCTCATCGCGACGAGCGTCTTCGCGCTCGGGACGCTCTGCCCCTGGTGCATGCTCACCTGGGCCGTCGTCATCCCGGGCTTCTGGCTGGTGACGCTCCGCAACCTCCGTGAGGGCGTGTTCCCCGTCCCCGCCGGGGTGCGCCGCTTCGCCGGTGCCGCCTACGGCTGGGTCCCGTTCATCACGCTGCTCTGCTACCTGCTGATCGCGGTGATCGCGCAGGTGAGGCTGAACGTGCTCGCCTACCTCTGACGGACGTCGTCAGAGGCAGGCGGCCGAGCGGCTCAGGCGAACCAGAGGCCGAGCTCGCGCGCGGCCGACTCCTCGGAGTCGGACCCGTGCACGAGGTTCTGCTGGACCTTGAGGCCCCAGTCGCGGCCGAGGTCGCCGCGGATGGTGCCGGGAGCGGCCGTGGTCGGGTCGGTGCTGCCGGCGAGGGCGCGGAAGCCCTCGATCACGCGGTCGCCCGCGATGCGCAGGGCGACGATCGGGCCGCTCTCCATGAATTCGACGAGCGGCTCGTAGAAGGGCTTGCCCTCGTGCTCGGCGTAGTGGGCGGCGAGCAGCTCGCGGTCGGCCTCGACGAGCTTCACGTCGACGAGGGAGTAGCCCTTCGCCTCGATGCGGCGGAGGATCTCGCCGGTGAGGTTGCGGGCGACGCCGTCGGGCTTGACGAGGACGAGGGTCTCCTGAGTGGCCATGGTTTAGCGGTCTCCTTCGGTGGGGTCGGTGGGCTCCGCCGCCCGGCGCGTCTGAGCGTCGAGGCGGGTGCCGGTCACCATGCAGTACGTCCACAGCGCCACGAAGGCGGCGCCGATCACGTACATGATCGGGACCAGCAGGCCCGAGGCCACGATAACGAACTGCAGCACCCAGCCGATGCGGAAGCCGACCGGCCGGTTCAGCAGGCCCAGAGTGGCGACGAGCGCGAGGCAGACCACCGCTCCCCCGACCAGCACGATCACGGGATCGGCCGCCTTCAGCCCGAAGGCCACCAGGGTGGCGAGGAAGACGATGACCGCCTCGAAGCCGAGCACGATCGAGCCGAGGCTCTCCCGGACGGTCCGCGAGCGCCGCGGGCGCCCGGCCCTCACGCGCCCAGCCAGTTCTCGTCGCGGGCCGCGGTGATCGTGCGGCCGACGAGGGTGATCGAGCCCGTGACCAGCAGGGCGCCCTTGTCGGTGCGCGCCGCGAGGACGCGACCGGCCGTGAGAGCACCCAGCGGGTCGTCGGCGACGCGGACCGCCTCCTCCGGGAACACGGTGCGGGCGAGCGCGGCGAGCTCCTCGGCGGGCATCGCCCGATCGCTCGGCGCCGTGGTCACGATCAGCTCGTCCACCACGGGGCGGAGCTCCCGGAGGATCCCCTCGGCGTCCTTCTCGGCCAGCACGCCGAGGACGGCCGTCACGCGGTCGAAGTCGAAGTAGCGGCCGAGAGCGGCGGCGAGGGACGCGGCACCGTGCGGGTTGTGCGCCGCGTCGACGACGGTGCGCGGAGCGAGTCCGACGAGCTGCAGGCGCCCCGGGGAGGTCGCGGCGGCGAAGCCCTCGTCGAGGACGTCGCCGGTGAGCTCCTGCGTCCCGCCTCCCAGGAAGGTCTCGACCGCGGCGACGGCCACGGCGGCGTTCTCGGCCTGGTGGTCGCCGAAGAACGGCAGCAGCAGCTGCTCGTACGTGGTGACGAGTCCCCGGACGGTGACGACCTGGCCGCCGACGGCGACGGTCGTCGACTCGACGTCGAACTCCGCCCCCTCGACGACGATCGTCGACTCGGTGGCCTCGGCCGCGTGCCGCAGCACCGCCTCCGCCTCCGGGACCTGCCTCGCGGAGACCACCGAGGCGAGCGGCTTGACGATGCCCGACTTGGTGCGCGCGATCTCCTCGATCGTCGAGCCGAGGCGGTCGGTGTGGTCGAGGGCGATCGGCGTGAAGACGGCGACCTGCGCGTCGGCGACGTTCGTCGAGTCCCACTCGCCGCCCATCCCCACCTCGACGACGGCCACATCGACCGGCGCGTCGGCGAAGGCCGCGTAGGCCAGGACGGTGATCGCCTCGAAGAAGGACAGCGGCGCCTCGCCCTGCTCGGCCAGCTCGGTGTCGGTCATCCGCAGGTACGGCTCGACGTCCTGCCAGTTGTCGGCGAGGCTCCGGTCCGAGATCGGCTCTCCGTCGATGACGATGCGCTCGTTGAAGCGCTCGAGGTGCGGACTGGTGAACAGGCCCACCCGCAGCCCGTGGGCGCGCAGCAGGCTCTCGATCATCCGGCTGGTCGAGGTCTTGCCGTTGGTTCCGGCGATCTGGATCACCGGGTAGGCGCGCTGCGGGTCGCCGAGGATCTCGACGGCGCGCCGGGTCGGAGCGAGGCGCGGGCGGACGCTCGCCTCGCCCAGGCGCTCCAGCAGCGCGGCGTAGACGGCGTCGGCGGCCGCGCGGTCGGCGTCGTCCGGCTCGAACGGATCAGACATCGGCGGCCTCGACCTTCTCGACGCGGATGATGGCGGTGCCCGCGGGGCCGAAGGCGATCGCGCCCTCGCCGCCCTCGAGAGCCGTGGTGAGCGGAGTGAACGCGCATCCGGTCGCGAGGGTCTCCTCCGCGATCCAGAGCGCGTGCGGCTCGAGCGCCTGCAGGCTCGGCTCGTCGAGCACGACCTCCAGGACGATCCGGTCGCTGACCTCGAACCCGGCCGCCTTGCGGGCGTCCTGCACCGCGCGGATGAGGTCGCGGGCGAGCCCCTCCGCTTCGAGCTCGGGGGTCGTCGCCGTGTCGAGGAGCACGAAGCCCCCGCGCGGGAGCAGGGCGATGGCGCGGTCGTCGCCGGCCGAGCCGCCGACCTCGAGCGTGAGCTCGTACTCGCCCTCGACCAGCTCGACGCCGCCGGCGGTGACGACGCCGTCCGTCTCGCTCCAGTCGCCGGCCTTGGCGGCCCTGATCACGGTCTGCACGCCCTTGCCGAGCCGGGGCCCGGCGGCGCGCGCGTTGACCGCGAGACGGGAGGTGACGCCGTAGTCGGCGGCGCTGGAGTCGACCAGCGGCACCAGCGACACCTCCTTCACGTTCAGCTCGTCGCGGAGGATCGCCTCGAACGGCGCGAGCTCGGCGGCGTCGGCGACCACCACGGTCAGGCGCGCGAGCGGCAGGCGGACGCGGAGCCCGGCCTGCTTGCGGAGGGAGAGCGCGGTGGACGAGATGCCGCGGACCGCGTCCATCGCGTGCACGAGCGCCGGGTCGGCGGGGAACTCGTCCGCCTCCGGCCAGTCGGTGAGGTGGACGCTGCGGCCGCCGGTCAGGCCCTGCCAGATCTGCTCCGTGACGAGAGGCAGGAGCGGGGCGGCGACGCGGCACACGGTCTCGAGGACCGTGTAGAGCGTGTCGAACGCCTCCGATCCGCGGCCGTCCTCGTCGACGCCCTGCCAGAAGCGGTCGCGGGAGCGGCGCACGTACCAGTTCGTGAGCACGTCGCTGAAGTCGCGGAGCGCGGCGGCCGCGAGCGTGGAGTCCAGCGCCTCGAGCCGGCCGGTCACGGTCTCGACCAGATCGCGGGTCTTGGCCAGCAGGTAGCGGTCGAGGACGTCCTCGGAGCCTGTGCGCCTGGTCGCCTCGTAGCCGCCGCCCGCCGAGGCGTTGGCGTAGAGGGAGAAGAAGTACCAGGTGCTCCACAGCGGCAGCAGCACCTGGCGGACGCCCTCGCGGATGCCCTCCTCCGTCACGACGAGGTTGCCGCCCCGGAGGACCGGGCTCGACATCAGGAACCAGCGCATGGCGTCGGAGCCGTCGCGGTCGAAGACCTCGGCCACGTCCGGGTAGTTGCGCAGCGACTTGGACATCTTCTGCCCGTCGTTGCCCAGCACGATGCCGTGGCTGACCACGTTGCGGAACGCCGGGCGGTCGAAGAGCGCGGTGGAGAGCACGTGCAGCGTGTAGAACCAGCCGCGCGTCTGCCCGATGTACTCGACGATGAAGTCCGCCGGGTTGTGGGTGTCGAACCAGTCCGCGTTCTCGAACGGGTAGTGCACCTGGGCGAAGGGCATCGATCCGGAGTCGAACCAGACGTCGAGGACGTCGCTGATCCGGCGCATCGTCGAGCGCCCGGTCGGGTCGTCGGGGTTCGGGCGGGTCAGCTCGTCGATGAACGGCCGGTGCAGGTCGTCCGGGCGCACGCCGAAGTCGCGCTCCAGCTCGTCCAGCGAGCCGTAGACGTCGATCCGCGGGTACTCCGGGTCGTCGCTCTTCCACACCGGGATCGGCGAGCCGAAGTAGCGGTTGCGGCTGATGGACCAGTCGCGCGCGCCCGAGAGCCACTTGCCGAACTGGCCGTCCTTGACGTTCTCGGGGACCCAGGTGATCTCCTGGTTGAGCTCCTCCATGCGGTCGCGGATCGCGGTGACGCGGACGAACCAGCTCGAGACCGCCTTGTAGATCAGCGGATTGCGGCAGCGCCAGCAGTGCGGGTACGAGTGCTCGTAGCTCGCCTGGCGGAGCAGCCGGTGGCCCGCGCGCAGGAGCTGCGTGAGGGGCTTGTTCGCGTCGAAGACCTGGAGGCCGGCGACCTCGCTGATCTGCGGCAGGAAGCGGCCGCCGTCGTCGACCGAGATGATGACGGGGATGCCCGCCGCCTCGCAGACCTTCTGGTCGTCCTCGCCGTAGGCGGGCGCCTGGTGCACGATGCCGGTGCCCTCGCTGGTGGTCACGTAGTCGGCGACGAGGATGCGCCACGCGTTCTGCGTGCCCCAGGCCTCGGTGTCCGCGTAGTGGTCCCAGAGGCGATCGTAGCTGATCCCCTCGAGCTCGGAGCCCCGGTGGGTGCGCGAGACGGCGGCCAGGGCCGACTCCGCGTCCGGATAGCCGAGGTCCTTCGCGTAGGCGCCGACCTGGTCGATGGCGAGCAGGTACTCGGCCGAGAGCTCGCGCTCCTCGGGCTCGCCCCTGCCGTCGGCCGCGCCGTTCGGGCCGGCGGGGACGACCGCGTACTCGATGTCGGACCCGACGGCGAGCGCGAGGTTCGTCGGCAGCGTCCACGGCGTCGTCGTCCACGCGAGAGCGCGGACCGCCGTCAGCTGGAGCGCCTCCGCCGTCTCGCCGACCAGCGGGAAGGTGACGGTGACCGTCTGGTCCTGGCGCATCTTGTAGACGTCGTCGTCCATCCGCAGCTCGTGGTTCGAGAGCGGCGTCTGGTCGCGCCAGCAGTACGGCAGCACGCGGTGGCCCTCGTAGGCGAGGCCCTTGTCGTAGAGCTGCTTGAACGCCCAGATCACCGACTCCATGAAGGTGGGGTCGAGCGTCTTGTAGTCGTCGTCGAAGTCGACCCAGCGCGCCTGGCGGGTGACGTAGTCCTGCCACTCCCCGGTGTAGCGCAGCACCGACTCCTTCGCGGCGGCGTTGAAGGCCGCGACGCCCATCTCCTCGATCTGGGACTTGTCGGTGATGCCGAGCTGCCGCTCCGCCTCGAGCTCGGCGGGCAGGCCGTGGGTGTCCCAGCCGAAGCGGCGGTGCACCTGCCGTCCGCGCATGGTCTCGAAGCGGGGGAAGACGTCCTTGGCGTAGCCGGTGAGGAGGTGCCCGTAGTGCGGCAGGCCGTTGGCGAACGGCGGGCCGTCGTAGAAGACCCACTCCGGCGCTCCCTCGCGCTGCCGGATCGACTCCTGGAAGGTGTCGTCCGCCTTCCAGTACGCGAGCACGCGCTCCTCGATCTCGGGGAAGCGCGGCGACGGGGACACGCCCCGGCCGAACGCGGAGCCCTCGGCGGGCTCGGCTCCGTGCGGGGTGGGCGGGGTCAGGGGGTAGGTCACGTGCGGTCTCCTGGCAGTGCTGCTGGTCTGCACGAGGACGGCCCGCCCGGATCTCAGACCCCGGGCCGGGTCGCGGTACCACCTCGCTTGGACCGGTCGGCCGGTCGCTCCCGGAGGAGTGCCCGCTGACGCGTTCCCACTCGATCGGCTGTCACGGGCCGCACCCGTCCGGGTCTACTGGGCGCAGGCCGGAGCCGGCGCCGTTCTTCCGGAGACTCACCGGTGATGGCCGGGTCGAAGTCGTCCGGCGCTATCCTAGCGCGTCGGGGGAAGCGGAGCAGGAGCGGTTCATGGTGCGAGGAGTGCAGCGCGGACGGCCCCGCGCGTCGTCGCGCTCCATGCTCGAGGACGCCGCACTGGACCTCTTCGTCGAGCAGAGCTACGCGGGCACGACGATCGAGCAGATCGCCCAGCGGGCGGGGGTCTCGCGCAACACCTTCTTCAACTACTTCGAGTCCAAGAGCGACGTCTTCTGGGTGCTGGTCGACGACCGGCTGGCCGAGCTCCCGGAAGCGCTGGCCGAGACGGCGGCAGAGGCGCCGGTGATGGACGCGCTCGGCGACGCGCTGCTCGCGATCGGCTCCGGCTTCGGACCCGCGACGGTGCCGTGGGTGCTCACCCAGTCCGAGATGATCGGCAGCGTCCACGAGCTGCAGGCGTCGGCCCTCGGCCGCCTCGCCCGGCAGGCGGCCGTCATCGCCCGCTTCGTGGAGGAGCGGAGCGCGCGCCCGCTGCCCTCGCACCTCTCGCGCGCCATCGCCTACGCGAGCGTCGGAGCCGCGGTGGCGGCCGTGCAGGCGTGGGCCGCGGCGGGCCCCACCCGCGGCGAGCTCGTGCCCTATCTCGACGAGGCGCTCGCGCCCGTCCGCGCCGGCTTCACCCCCGTCGTCGACTGACCCGGCTCCCGCCGCTCCGGTAGAATCGGCGCGGCCGGCGGGCGACTCGCCCCGGAGCCCCCATCCAGGCACCATCACCACCGACACGGTGCCGCCCATAGCGAACCGGAGCATCATGACCCTCGCCGACCGCCTCCCCGCGAAGCCCGCCCTCGAGGGCCTGGAGGGCACGTGGGGCCTCCGCTGGCAGACCGACGGGACCTACCGGTTCGACCGCACCGGCCTCACCCGCGCCGACGTCTACTCGATCGACACCCCGCCGCCCACCGCGTCCGGGTCGCTGCACATCGGGCACGTCTTCTCCTACACGCACACCGACGTCGTCGCGCGGTTCCAGCGGATGCGCGGCAAGAGCGTCTTCTACCCGATGGGCTGGGACGACAACGGCCTGCCCACCGAGCGCCGCGTGCAGAACTACTACGGTGTGCGCTGCGACCCGACGCTCCCCTACGAGCCCGGCTTCACGCCTCCGTTCGAGGGCGGCGACAACAAGAGCAGCAAGGCCGCCGACCAGAAGCCGATCTCGCGCCGCAACTTCGTCGAGCTGTGCGAGCGCCTCACCGTCGAGGACGAGAAGCAGTTCGAGGACGTCTGGCGGGCCCTCGGCCTGTCCGTCGACTGGTCGCAGAGCTACCGGACCATCGGCGACGAGTCGCAGGCCGCCTCGCAGCGCGCCTTCCTCCGCAACCTCGCCCGAGGCGAGGCCTACCAGGCGCAGGCCCCGACGCTCTGGGACATCACCTTCCGGACCGCCGTCGCCCAGGCGGAGCTCGAGGACAAGGACCAGCCCGGCGCCTACCACCGCCTCGGCTTCCACCGCGAGGGCGGCGAGGACGTCTTCATCGAGACGACCCGTCCCGAGCTGCTGCCCGCCTGCGTCGCCCTCGTCGCGCACCCCGACGACGAGCGCTACCAGGCGCTGTTCGGCACCACCGTCCGCACGCCGCTCTTCGACGTCGAGGTCCCGGTGCTCGCGCACCACCTCGCGCAGAAGGACAAGGGCTCGGGCATCGCGATGATCTGCACCTTCGGCGACATCACGGACGTGGTCTGGTGGCGCGAGCTCGACCTGCCGAACCGCGCGATCATCGGCTTCGACGGCCGCCTGATCTCGGAGGCTCCCGCCGCGATCACGAGCGACGCGGGCCGCGCCGCCTACGAGCAGCTCGCCGGCAAGACCGTCTTCTCCGCGAAGCAGGCCGTCGTGGCGCTGCTGAAGGAGTCCGGCGAGATGGTCGGCGACCCGCGCCCCATCACGCACCAGGTCAAGTTCTTCGAGAAGGGCGACAAGCCGCTCGAGATCGTGTCGACCCGCCAGTGGTACATCGGCAACGGCGCTCGCGACGCGGTGCTCAAGGAGCGCCTGCTGGAGCTCGGCCGCGACGTGCGCTTCGTGCCGGAGTTCATGCGCGTCCGCTACGAGAACTGGGTGAACGGCCTCTCCGGCGACTGGCTGATCTCGCGCCAGCGCTTCTTCGGCGTGCCGATCCCGGTGTGGTACCCGCTCGACGGCGACGGCAACCCCGTCTTCGACTCCCCGATCGTGCCGGACGAGGCGGCGCTGCCGGTGGATCCCTCCAGCGACCCGGCCCCCGGCTACACGGAGGACCAGCGCGGAGCGGCGGGCGGCTTCCAGGGCGAGCTCGACGTGATGGACACCTGGGCGACCTCCTCGCTGACCCCGCAGCTCGCGGGCGGCTGGGAGCGGGACGACGAGCTCTGGCAGCTGGTCGCTCCCTACGACCTGCGCCCGCAGGGCCAGGACATCATCCGCACCTGGCTCTTCTCGACCCTCCTGCGCTCGCAGCTCGAGGACGGCCGCGCCCCGTGGAGCACGGCGACCGTCTCCGGCTTCATCGTCGACCCCGACCGCAAGAAGATGTCGAAGTCGAAGGGCAACGTGGTCACGCCCGCCGCGATGCTCGAGCAGCACGGCTCGGACGCGGTCCGCTACTGGGCCGCCTCCTCGCGCCTGGGCACCGACGCGGCCTTCGACCCGCAGAACCCGACGCAGATCAAGATCGGCCGCCGACTGGCGATCAAGATCCTCAACGCGGCGAAGTTCATCCACGGCTTCCCTCTCGCCGAGGGCGCCGAGGTCACCGACCCTCTCGACCTCAGCATGCTGGCCACCCTCGCCACCGTGGTCGCCGACGCGACGACGGCGCTCGAGAACTACGACCACGCCCGCGCCCTCGAGACGACGGAGGCGTTCTTCTGGACGTTCTGCGACGACTACCTGGAGCTGGTGAAGGAGCGCGCGTACAGCGAGGACGGCGCGTCCGCCGCGGCCGCCCTGCACCGGGCGCTCGACGTCCTCCAGCGCCTGTTCGCGCCGTTCCTGCCGTTCGCGACGGAGGAGACCTGGTCGTGGTCGCACGACGACTCGGTGCACCTGCGCCCCTGGCCGGCCGTCGAGGGCCTGGGCGGCGACCCCGCCGTCCTGGCCGCGGCGAGCTCCGTCCTCACGGCCATCCGGCGCGCGAAGACCGATGCGAAGGCCTCGCAGAAGACGCCGGCCCGCTCCGCCCTGGTGACGGCGCCCGCCGAGCTCGTCGCGTCTCTCCGACTCGCCGCGGGAGACCTCGCGGCCGTCGGCAGGATCGCGACGCTCGACTTCGCCGAGGGCGACGCCCTCGCGGTCGGCATCGAGCTCGAGACCGAGGCGTAGCGCCGCTCCCGGGAGGCGGGAATGGTCCCGCCTCCCTCCCCACCGTCGAGAGGACCCCTCCCATGCAGCTCGGAACCCGCTGGTCGGTCGGCCAGGTGCCGCCGCAGACCCTCCCCGAGATCGTCGTCACCGCCATCGGCGACGTCGAGGGCGAGATCACCGCGGCCGGCACGGCGACCGCCGACTGGCGCTGGACGCTCACCTGGCTCGAGGGCAGGCCCGTCCTCGAACTCGACGACGGCACGACGATCACCTACCGCCCCGACGAGGACGCTGCCTACATCACGCAGCCGCAGGGCCGCGTGGAGGGCGAGGACGACGACTGGGGCTGACGCCCCTTCGCGGCGCGGTCGTCGAGTCCGGTGAGCGCGCGCGTCCTGCGATCCTGAGCCGGAGCCCTCTCTCCCCGCTCGAGCTCTAGGCTCGCAGGATGAGCGCTCCCGATCCCGTCGCCGTCCTGCTCGAGCCGAGCGGACTCCCCCACGGGCTCCCCTACTTCGCCGCCGTCGACCCCGAGGCCTACCGCCCGGCGTTCCTCGAGGCCCTCCGCCGGCACCGCGCCGAGATCGACGCGATCACCGGCGCCTCCGAGCCGCCGACCGTCGAGAACACCCTCGTCGCCCTCGAGCGGGCGGGCCGCGAGCTGCGCCGGGTGAGCGCCGTCTTCTTCACCGTCGCCGCCTCCGACCGCACTCCGCTCACCGACGCTCTGGAGGCCGAGCTCGCTCCGCTGCTCTCGGCCCACAGCGATGCGATCAGCCTCGACCCGCGCCTGTTCGCCCGGCTCCGCACCCTCGCCGAGCAGTCGTCGGAGCTCGACCTCGACGCCGAGACGGCCTACCTCCTCGAGCGGAGGATCACCGGGTTCGAGCGCTCCGGTGCGCTCCTCGACGCCGCGGGGAAAGCACGGCTCGGCGAGCTGAACGAGCAGCTCTCGACCCTGACCACGCGTTTCGAGAAGGACCTGCTCGCCGAGTCGAACGACCGGGCGGTCCTCCTCGAGGACGTCGCCGGCCTCGACGGGCTCGACGAGTCCGACGTCTCGGCCGCCGCGCGCGCCGCCGCCGACCGCGGCGTCGACGGCTGGCTGATCACCCTGCCCCTCTACTCCGGCCACCCCTGGCTCGCGCGTCTGCGCGACCGCGGCGTCCGCGAGCGCGTCCTGCGCGCCTCTGTCGGCCGCGGTGCGGAAGGCGGGCCGCACGACACCACCGCGACCCTGCAGCGGATCGTCGCGCTGCGGGCCGAGCGCGCAGCTCTGCTGGGCGCGGCCTCGCGCGCCGAGTTCGTGATCTCGGGCCAGACCGCGGGCTCGCCGGAGCGCGTCCTGTCGCTGCTGCGCGAGCTCGCCGCTCCCGCCGCCCGGAACGCGAGGATCGAGCTCGAGCGGATGCAGGCCTCCGCCGACGCCGAGCAGGACGCCGCCGGAGCGCCGCGCTTCACGATCGAGGCGTGGGATCGCGCCTACTACGAGGAGCGCGTGCGGTCGGAGAGCTACTCCGTCGACTCCAGCGCACTGCGTCCCTTCTTCGAGCTGGAGCGGGTGCTCCAGCACGGCGTGTTCGCCGCCGCCACCGGTCTCTACGGCGTCCGCTTCTCGGAGCGGAGCGACCTGGCCGGCTACAGCGAGCACGTCCGCGTGTTCGAGGTGCACGAGGAGGACGGGACGCCGCTGGGCCTGTTCCTGCTCGATCCCTTCACCCGCGACTCGAAGCGCGGCGGGGCGTGGATGAACTCCCTGTCCAGCCGCACCTCGCTGCTCGGCGACTCCGCCGTCGTCGTGAACAACCTGAACCTGTCGGCTCCGGGCGCGGGCGAGCCCGCCCTTCTCAGCCTCGACGAGGTGGAGACGCTGTTCCACGAGTTCGGGCACGCCCTGCACGGCCTGTTCGCGAGCACGCGGTACCCGCGCTTCGCCGGTACCGCGGTGTTCCGGGACTTCGTCGAGTTCCCGAGCCAGGTGAACGAGACGTGGGTGCGCCGCCCCGGGCTCCTCGCCGAGTACGCCCGCCACGTCGAGACCGGCGAGGCCCTGCCCGCGGGGACCGTCGAGCGCCTCGAGGCGTCCGCGCTGTGGGGCGAGGGCTTCGCGACGAGCGAGTACCTGGCGTCCGCCCTGCTCGACCTCGCCTGGCACTCCCTGCCGGCCCCGGTCGAGCCGCGCGACGCGGCCGCCTTCGAGCGCGAGGTGCTCGACGGCGCGGGCCTCCTCCTCCCCGCCGTGCCGCCCCGCTACCGCAGCACGTACTTCGCGCACGTCTTCTCCGGCGGCTACTCCGCGGGCTACTACTCCTACGTCTGGAGCGAGATCCTCGACGCGGACACGGTCGAGTGGTTCGAGGAGAACGGCGGCCTCGACCGCTCGGCGGGCGAGCGCTTCCGCCGCGGGGTGCTCGAGCTCGGCGGCTCCCGCGATCCGCTCGACGCGTACCGCGCGTTCCGCGGGCGGGATGCGCGGACCGAGCCGCTGCTCGCGCGCCGCGGCCTCCTCTAGCGGCGCCGGGGGACGAGCCAGGCGAGGAGGACGAGTCCCACGACCAGGCCCCAGAACGCCGATCCGATCCCCGCGATGGTCGTGCCGGAGGCGGTAACCAGGAGCGTCGCCGCCGCCGGCAGCCGCAGCCGCGCGTCCTCCACAGCGGCCTGCACCGCCGACACGAACACCCCCAGCAGCGCCAGACCGGCGACCGCCTCGATCAGCAGCGGGCTCGCGGAGGACACCAGCGCGGCGGCCGCTCCGGCGAACACGCCCAGCACGAGGTAGGAGGCGCCCGCCGAGACCGAGGCGACCCAGCGCTGCTCCGGCCGCGGCGAGGCCTCGGGACCCGCGGTCAGCGCGGCGCTGAGCGCGGCGTAGTTGATCGGCACGCCGCCGAAGATCGCCGAGACCCCGGAGAGAGCACCGGTCGAGACGATCCCGGGACGCGAGTGGGCCGCGAAGCCGAAGCTCGTCAGCACCGCGATGCCCGGGATGTTCTGCCCGGCCATGGTGACCACGTAGAGCGGCAGGCCGATCCCGACCATCGCTCCGATCTCGAACACCGGAGCGACGAACTGCGGCACGGGGAGCAGCGGTGCACCGGCGAGTGCCGCGCCGTCCGTCACGATCAGCAGCACGATCGCCAGGGCGATCGCGGCCGGCACCGCCCAGCGGGGCAGGAGCCGCAGGAGCAGCAGCCAGAGCAGGATCACCGGCAGCGCGAGCGCGGGGATCTCGACCGCCGCGCGCACCGGCGCCAGGACGAGCGGGAACAGGATGCCCGCGAGCATGGCGTTCGCGAGCGGCCGCGGGATGCGCGCGACGAGCCTCCCGAGCGCCGGCCACAGCCCGGTGACCACCAGCAGAGCGGAGGCGACCAGGAACGCCCCGACCGCGCGGTCGAAACCACCGGGGAGCGTCGCTGTCGCGGCCAGCAGGGCGGCTCCCGGCGTGCTCCAGGCGAAGGTCATCGGCACGCGGTAGCGGATGCTCAGCACGATGCAGAGGACCCCCTGCAGCACGCAGACGGCGAGGAGGCCCGACGCGGCCTGCACGTCGGTGGCGCCCACCGCGACCACCCCGGCGAGCACGATCGCGAACGAGCTCGAGAAGCCGGTCAGGGCGGCGACGATCCCGGCGAGCAGCGGCTGGACGATGGCGGAGCCTCCCGGAGGATCGACCGGCACCGAGGCGACCGGACGCGCCGTCGGCGCGCTCCGCCAGGTTAGGGAAACGAGAGCGCCTCGCCGGACGATCCGCCGGGCCAATCGCGGTGAACTGGCAGAGCGGGGCGGGGAGCGACTAGGCGCTCTTCTCCTGGCGACGGGGAGCGTGGGGGACGATCGTCGGGGCCGCGTTGTCGAGCACCGCGGCGCGGGTGACGACGACGCGCGCCACCTCGTCCGAGGAGGGCACCTCGAACATGATCGGGCCGAGCACCTCCTCGAGGATCGCGCGCAGTCCGCGGGCGCCGGTCTGGCGGAGGACCGCCAGGTCCGCGATGGCCTCGAGAGCGCCCCGGTCGAACTCGAGCTCGACGCCGTCGATCTCGAACATCCGCTGGTACTGCTTCACGAGTGCGTTGCGCGGCTCGGTGAGGATCTGCATGAGCGCGACCTGGTCGAGCTGCGTGACCGTCGTCACGACGGGGAGGCGCCCGATGAACTCGGGGATCAGCCCGAACTTGTGCAGGTCCTCCGGGAGGACCTCGCTGAAGATGTTGATCTCGTCTTCCTTGTTGTGCAGCGGGGCGCCGAAGCCGATGCCGCGCTTGCCCGCCCGCGACGAGATGATGTCCTCGAGCCCGGCGAAGGCGCCGGCGACGATGAAGAGGACGTTCGTCGTGTCGATCTGGATGAACTCCTGGTGCGGGTGCTTCCGCCCGCCCTGCGGGGGCACGGAGGCGACGGTGCCCTCGAGGATCTTGAGCAGTGCCTGCTGCACTCCCTCGCCCGAGACGTCGCGCGTGATCGAGGGGTTCTCGGCCTTCCGCGCGATCTTGTCGACCTCGTCGATGTAGATGATGCCGGTCTCGGCACGCTTGACGTCGTAGTCGGCGGCCTGGATGAGCTTGAGGAGGATGTTCTCGACGTCCTCGCCGACGTAGCCCGCCTCGGTGAGGGCCGTGGCGTCCGCGACGGCGAAGGGCACGTTGAGGCGCTTCGCGAGAGTCTGGGCGAGGTAGGTCTTCCCGCATCCCGTGGGGCCGATGAGCAGGATGTTGCTCTTGGCGATCTCGACCTCGTCGTGGATCGCGTCGGCGGCGGTGATGGTGTTGCGGGCGCGTACGCGCTTGTAGTGGTTGTACACGGCGACGGCGAGGGCCTTCTTGGCCTGCTCCTGCCCGATCACGTACTCCTCGAGGAAGCCGAAGATCTCCTTCGGCTTCGGGAGGTCGAACTCGTGGCTCGTCTCCTCGCTCGACTCGGAGAGGCGCTCCTCGATGATCTCGTTGCAGAGCTCGACGCACTCGTCGCAGATGTAGACGCCCGGTCCCGCGATGAGCTGCTGGACCTGCTTCTGGCTCTTGCCGCAGAAGGAGCACTTCAGCAGGTCGGCGCTTTCGCCAATACGTGCCACGGGGATGCCCCACTTCCTTGTCGTGCGTCTGTCGTGCGTCGGTCGGTCGTGCAACGGAGCCCGGAGCTCCGGCCGGTGCGAGCGGGACGAGCCCCCTGACACTGCTCCGAGCCTAGCCGCTGAGCCGCGAGGGCTCGGCAGGCGGGCCGGATTCGCCGTGCCTTGCGCCTCGTGAGGCGCTTTGCTACGGCGACGGAGGACGCAGAGAGGGGCCGGGCGGCGGATCGCTCCGCCACCCGGCCCCTCCCGGACGCCCTACGCCGTGAGAGCCGGGAGGCTCTTGCGGCTGGTGAGCACCTGGTCGATCAGCCCGTACTCGAGCGCGTCGCTCGCGCCGAGGATCTTGTCGCGGTCGATGTCCTTCTTGACCTGCTCGATCGAGCGGTTCGAGTGGTGCGACAGCGTCTCCTCGAGCCACTCGCGCATACGCATGATCTCGGCGGCCTGGATCTCGATGTCCGAGGCCTGGCCCCCGCCCTGCTGCACGGCGGGCTGGTGGATGAGGATGCGCGCGTTCGGCAGCGCGAGGCGCTTGCCGGGCGTTCCCGCGGCGGTGAGCACGGCGGCGGCCGAGGCGGCCTGGCCGAGCACGACCGTCTGGATGTGCGGGCGGATGTACTGCATCGTGTCGTAGATCGCCGTCATCGCGGTGAAGGATCCACCGGGCGAGTTGATGTACATGACGATGTCGCGGTCCGGGTCCTGGCTCTCGAGCACGAGGAGCTGGGCCATGATGTCGTCCGCGGAGGCGTCGTCGACCTGGACGCCGAGGAAGATGATGCGGTCCTCGAAGAGCTTGGCGTACGGGTCCTGGCGCTTGTAGCCGTAGGCCGTGCGCTCCTCGAACGTGGGGAGGATGTAGCGCGAGGACGGTGCGGCTCCGGAGCCGAACGCCGTTCCGCCGAAGGTGGGTGTGGTCATTGTCTGTTCCTGATCTCTCGGCGCGTTCGCTGGACTACTCGTCGATGGCGGTTCCGCCACCGCCGGCCACGTCGGTCGCCGACGAGCGGATGTGGTCGACGAAGCCGTAGGCCAGGGCCTCCTCGGCGCTGAACCAGCGGTCGCGGTCGCCGTCCTCGTTGACCTGCTCGACGGTCTTGCCGGTCGCCTTGGCGGTGATCTCGGCGAGGCGCTTCTTCATGTCGAGGATGAGCTGCGCCTGGGTCTGGATGTCGGAGGCCGTGCCGCCGAAGCCGCCGTGCGGCTGGTGGAGGAGCACCCGCGCGTTCGGGGTGATGTAGCGCTTGCCCTGGGTTCCGGCGGTGAGGAGCAGCTGGCCCATGGAGGCCGCCATCCCGATGCCCACGGTCACGATGTCGTTCGGGACGAACTGCATCGTGTCGTAGATCGCCATGCCCGCGGTGATGGAGCCGCCGGGCGAGTTGATGTAGAGGTAGATGTCCCGCTCGGAGTCCTCGGCTGCCAGGAGCAGGAGCTTCGCGGCGATCTCGTTCGCGTTCTCGTCGCGCACCTCGGAACCGAGCCAGATGATCCGGTCCTTGAGCAGGCGGTCGAAAACACTGTTGGGCATAACCATGTCGGCCATGTATTGCTCCGTTTCAGTTGTCGCTTCGGAGGCGAATCTATCGGACGCCGCCAACCCGATCCGGCCGTGTTCGCCCGGGGCGGAGCGGGAGTCGCCCGTGTTCGCCCGGGGCGGACCGGAGCCCCCCCAACGAGAGGAGCCGCCCTCCGACGGATCGGGGGGCGGCTCCTGACGTGCTCGCGGCGACTACTCCGCGGCCGGGGTCTCCTCGGCGGGAGCGGCGGCCTTCTTCTTGGCCGGCGCGCGCTTCTTCTTGGGGGCCGGGGCGGGCTCCTCCTCGGCGGCGGGCTCCTCGGCGACGGGCTCGGCGGGGACCTCGGCGTCGGCGTCGGCCTGAGCCTCCTCCGCGACCTCGGTCTCGTCCGAGGCGACGGCCTCGTCGGAGGCCTCGACGGCCTCGTCGTCACCGGGGACCGCGGTGAACGCGGTCAGGTCGACGGCGTTGCCCTCGGTGTCGGTGACCTTCGCCTTGCCGAGGACGATCGCGAGCGCCTTGTTGCGGGCGACCTCGCCGACCATCTGGCCGATCTGGTTGTTCTCGGACAAGATCTTGATGAACTCGTTCGGCTCCATGCCGTACTGCGCCGCACCCTGGATGAGGTACTGCGTGAGCTCGTCCTGGCTGACCTGGACCTTCTCCTGCTCGACGACGTGGTCGAGGAGGATCTGCGTCTTGAAGGTCTTCTCGCTGGCCTCCTTGACCTCGGCGCGGTGCTCGTCGTCCTCGAGGCGGTTCTCGCCCTCGAGGTGGCGGTGCACCTCGTCCTCGACGAGACCGGCGGGCACGGGGACCTCGACGAGGGCGAGCAGCGCCTCGACGAGCTTCTCGCGGGCCTCGCCGCCCTGGCCGAAGGTCTTCTGCTGAGCGGCCTGCTCCTTGAGCGACTCGCGCAGCTCGGCGATGGTGTCGAACTCGCTGGCGATCTGCGCGAAGTCGTCGTCGGCCTCGGGGAGCTCGCGCTCCTTGACGGCGGTGAGCGCGACGGCGATCTCGGCCTGCTCGCCGGCGTGGTCGCCGCCGAGCAGCGGAGCGGTGAACGTGGTGCTCTCGCCCGCGGTGAGCGAGTCGAGCGCCTCGTCGATGCCCTCGATCAGCTCGCCCGAGCCGAGCTCGTACGAGATGGCGTTGGCGGTGTCGACCTCGACGCCGTCGATGGAGGCGACCAGGTCGATCTGCGCGAAGTCGCCGGTCTTCGCCGGGCGGTCCACGGTGACCAGGGTGCCGAAGCGGCTGCGGAGCTTGTCCAGCTCGGCGTCGACGTCGGCGTCGGTGACCTCGGCCGCCTCGACGGTGAGGTCGATGCCGTCGTAGTCCGGGACGGTGATCTCGGGGCGCACGTCGACCTCGATGGCGAGCTCGAGGTCGCCGGTGAAGTCCTTGTCGCTCGGCCAGGCGACGATGTCGGCCTGCGGGCGGCCCAGGGGGCGGACCTCGGTCTCGCGGACGGCCTCGCGGTAGAAGCCGTCGAGGCCCTCGTTGACCGCGTGCTCGAGCACCGCGGCCTTGCCGACGCGCTGGTCGACGATGGCGGGCGGGACCTTGCCCTTGCGGAAGCCGGGGACGTTGATCTGCTCGGCGATGTGGCCGTAGGCGTGCGTGATGCTGGGGCCGAGCTCGTCCGGGGTGACCGAAATCGCGAGCTTCACGCGGGTCGGGCTCAGCTGTTCTACCGTGGTCTTCACGTGAGGGGATCTCCTGTGCTGGTTGGTGTCGGCGCCGGATGACGGTCGTCACGGGTCGATGTCGTCACGATGAGTACTCGTGGTCGGGGCGACAGGATTCGAACCTGCGACCTCCCGCTCCCAAAGCGGGCGCTCTAGCCAAGCTGAGCTACGCCCCGGATGCGCGGGCCTGGGCACCGTGCGTGAGACTCTCGTCGAGCCGTCCCCGCACGTGCGCTTGCGCGACACGCCGAAATGGCCTTCGCAAGTGTACTGCACCGCGGCAGCGGCGACCGGAACCGCGCGGCGGAGGACGACCGGGGTGTCCACGGTGCTCGCGCGATGTACTACGCTGTCCTGGTGCCCGGTCGAGAGACCCGGTCGCACCGGTTCGCGGTCGTCAGACCAGCGATTCGGGGCTGTAGCTTAGTGGTAAAGCCTCTGTCTTCCAAACAGATGATGCGAGTTCGATTCTCGTCAGCCCCTCTCCTCTCGAAGAGCCCCGGATGTCCGGGGCTCTTCGTCGTTCCAGGCGTGCTCAGCCGACCGCGCCGCGGTGCTCCTCCGTCAGGGCGAGGTACGAGGCGGCGTTCCGGCGGATGCCCTCGCGCTCCTCCTCCGTCAGCTCCCGCCGGACCCTCCCGGGGACGCCCGCCACGAGCGAGCCCGGCGGGACGACCGTCCCCTCGAGGACGACGGCGCCCGCGGCGATCAGCGAGCCGGTGCCGATGACGGCCCCGTTCAGGACGGTCGCGCTCATGCCGACCAGCACGTCGTCCTCGAGGGTGCAGCCGTGCAGCACGGCGTTGTGCCCGACCGAGACTCCGGCGCCGATGACCGCGTCGTAGTCGGCGTCGACGTGGACGACGACGCCGTCCTGGAGGTTGCTGCCGGCGCCGAGCTCGATCCGCGCGTGCTCCGCGCGCAGGACGGCGCCGTACCAGACGCTCGCCCGCTCCCCCAGGCGCACGGAGCCGATCACGGTGGCGCCCGGAGCGACCCACGCGGTGTCGGCGATCTCCGGGGCGCGTCCCCCGGTCAGGGCGAGGACGCGGGCGCCCTCCGCAGGACTCGACGGCATCGGGTTCTCCTCTTCTCCGGTGGTCAGCGCCCGGCGCGCAGGAAGGCGAGGACCGCCAGCACCCGCCGGTGGTCGGAGCCCGAGTCCTCGAGCCCGAGCTTCTGGAAGATCGCGGTCACGTTCTTCTCCACGGCGCCCACGCCGACGAAGAGAGCGGAGGCGATGCCCGCGTTCGTGCGCCCCTGGGCCATCTGCTCCAGCACCTCCCGCTCCCGCGGGGTCAGCGAGGCGAGCGGGTCGCGGTTGCGCTGCAGGAGCGAGGCGACGACCTGCGGGTCGAGGACGGTTCCGCCCGCTGCGACGCGCTCGACGGCGTCGCGCAGCTCCTCCACGGAGGCGACCCGGTCCTTCAGGAGGTAGCCGAGTCCGCCGTCGCCGGAGCCGAGCAGCTCCTGCGCGTAGGTGACCTCGACGTACTGGCTGAGCAGCAGGACCGACACCTGCGGGTAGCGCCGGCGGATCTCCAGCGCCCCGCGGACGCCCTCGTCGCGGAAGGTCGGCGGCATCCGGACGTCGAGCACGGCGACGTCGACGCCGGCCGGGTCCCGCGCCAGATCGGCGAGCAGGGCGTCCGCGTCCCCGAAGGCGCCGACGGAGGCGAACCCCGCGTCCTCGAAGAGGCGGACCAGGCCCTCGCGCAGGAGGACCGAGTCCTCGGCGATGGCGACTCGGATCACGGGCACGCCCTCAGGATAGGACGGCCGGGAGGTAGGGGACGTGCACCCCGACCGTGGTCGGCCCGCCGACCGGCGACTCCACGCTCAGGATCCCGCGCAGGCCCCGGACGCGCCCGCCCACCCCCTCGAGACCGTGACCGGCGACCGGCGACGCCCCGCCGACTCCGTCGTCGACCACCCAGGCGTCGAGCCAGCGCTCCCCCGGAGTGCCGGAGTCGCGGGTGTCGAGATGCACCCGCACCGATCGGGCACCGGAGTGCTTGGAGACGTTGGCGAGCAGCTCGGCGACGACGAAGTAGACGCTGCGCTCGACCTCGGGCGGCACGTCCGCCACGGGGTGCTCGGTGAGGACCTCGACCGGCACCGGGCTGAGCTCGGCGAGCGAGTGCACCGCCGCCTCGAAGCCCCGGTCCTGCAGGATCGGCGGCGCCACTCCGCGGGAGAGGGCGCGCAGCTCGTCGAGCGCGGCGCGCACGTGCTCGCGAGCCTCGTCGACCAGGCGGGCGGCGGACTCCGGGTCGGCGGCGAGTCGGTTGCGGGCCGAGGCCAGGTCCATCTGCACCCGGATCAGGCGCTGCTGCGGGCCGTCGTGGATGTCGCGCTCGAGCCGGCGCAGCGCGCGGTCCTCGGCGGCGACGGCTGCGCCGCGGGAGGCGCTCAGCTCGGCGACCTCGCGCTGGAGCGCCTCCGACTCCCACGGGCCGAGCAGGAGACGGTCGACCAGCCAGTGCAGGAGGGAGAGGCCGCGGGTGGCGAACGGCAGGGTCGAGACGAAGAGGACGGTCGTGGCGACCGTCGCCGCGGCGACCAGTCCCGCCGGAGGCTGCGGGGCGCCCAGCAGAGCTGCTCCGCTCTCGGCCAGCAGGCGGGCCGGACCGGGGGCCCCCGTGAGCGCGGCGGCCACCGTGCCCGGGCCCGCCCAGGTCCACAGCGCGAGGAGCAGTCCGGACAGCAGCGCGAGCACCGGAGCCACGACGAGCGTGTGCAGGAGAGCGAGCCAGTAGTGCCCGTCGATCACCGGACCGTAGAGGGCGAAGGTCGAGGGAGTGACGGCGGAGGGCGGTCGCCGCCACTGCGGCCGGGGGACGGCGGGCCGTCCGGCCAGCACGTCGAGGCCGACGGCGGCCCGCGAGAAGAAGCGCGCCGTGTAGAGGGCGGCGGGCAGGAACACCAGGCCGATCAGGACTCCGACGAGCCCGAGCGCGACGGCCAGCGCGACGCCGGCGCAGAAGGCGCCGAGGAGCGCGACCGGGATCGCGGCCACCAGCGCGAGCACCTCCCGGGGCAGTCCGCGCCAGAGCCGGAGGTAGGCGCGCGAGGCCTCGCCGAGGGCCGTCGATGCTCCGCTCATCCGCGCCTCCTGTCCGCTCCCGCCGCCGCCGCGACCCGGTCGAGCGTACCGGCGGCACGGCTCCGTGCACCCGGGGGGAAGCCCCCGTGACGCCCCTCCGCGACAGAGGTGAGCCTGTCCTTCACCGGACTGAGCCGAGCCTGCGCTTCCTTGCGGCGCCGAGGGATCTGCGTACTGTTGACGATCAGTCACCCCCTCTCGAAAGGACCAGACGATGTCCACCACGTCCGTCACGTCGCTCACCTCGTCGAACCCGGATGTCGCATCCGGAGTCGCCCAGTTCCTCAGCCCCGTCGTCGTCGAGATGACCGCGCTCGCCGTCAACGGCAAGCAGGCGCACTGGCACGTCCGCGGCGCCAACTTCATCGGCGTCCACGAGCTGCTCGACGCGATCGTCGGCCGCGCCATCGAGTGGGCCGACCTCGCCGCGGAGCGCGTCGTCGCCCTCGGCCTCCCGGTCGACGCCCGCATCCAGACCGTCGCCTCGGCGACGCAGTCCGAACCCCTCACCCCCGGCTTCCAGCGCTCCGAGAACGCGATCGTCGAGATCATCCGCCAGATGGACGTCGCCATCGCGACCGTCAACACGGCGATCGCCGAGCTCGCCGAGATCGACGCGAGCAGCCAGGACGTCGCGATCGAGATCGGCCGCGGCCTCGAGAAGGACCGCTGGTTCCTCTTCGCCCACGTCAGCGAGAGCTGAGCACCACGCCTCGACCGGCCCGCGGATCCTCGGATCCCGCGGGCCGTCGTCGTTCCCCGGCCCGTCCGCGCGATCCGGAGCAGCCGGAGTCGCGACGGGCGCGGGTCAGCCGCCGTGCGTGAAGCGGCCCGCCAGGAGGGTCGCGGCGACCGGCATGGATCGGAGGGCTCCTGCATCGGCGGCGAGCGGATCGCGGTCGACCACCACCAGATCGGCGGGATCGCCGGCCGCGGGCGTGAGCCGGCGCACCCGGGTCGAGGCGACGATCGCCTCCTCGACGCTCACCCGCTGCTCCGGATGCCAGGGCTCGTCGCCCGGCAGCGCCCGCGCGACCGCGGCCGAGATCGCGACCCACGGGTCGAGCGGAGCGACCGGAGCGTCCGAGCCGAGCACCACGCGGGCCCCGGAGTCGAGCAGCGAGCGCAGCGGGAACGCCCGGCCGGTGCGTCCCGGCCAGTACCGCTCCGCCACCTCGCGGTCGTCGAGCGCGTGCGCGGGCTGCACTCCGGCCTCCACGCCGAGCGCGGCGAACCGCGGAAGGTCGGTCTCCGCGAGCAGCTGAGCGTGCTCGATCCGGCCCCCGCCGACCCGGCCGAGCGCGTCCAGAGCCAGCGTCGCCGCGGCGTCTCCGATCGCGTGCACGGTGGAGCGGATGCCCCCGGCGGCCGCGCGGGCGAGCAGCTCGTCCAGCTCGGCGGGCTCCACGGTGAGGACGCCGTTGCCGTCGTGGTCGGCGTAGGGGTGGGCGCAGTAGGCGGTCCTCGTGTTGAGGGAGCCGTCGATCAGGACCTTGAGCGGGCCCATCCGCAGCAGGCCGTCACCGCCGTCGAGTTCGTCGCCCGTGCGCAGTCCCTCCGCGAGGGCGCGGTCGAGGTGGTCGCGGTAGACGCCGGTGTCGACGCGGAGGGAGCGTGCTCCGCCAGCGACGCGACGGGGCCAGTCCCCCACATTCCAGCGCATCTCGAGGTCGACGACGCCGACCACCCCGCGAGCCGCAGCCCGCCGCGCCGCAGCGTCGGCGAGTGCGTCGAGCTCGT
This sequence comes from Rathayibacter sp. AY1C1, assembly GCF_002932105.1. NCBI lineage: Bacteria > Bacillati > Actinomycetota > Actinomycetes > Micrococcales > Microbacteriaceae > Rathayibacter > Rathayibacter sp. AY1C1. The sequence continues at coordinate 48,611 of NZ_PSWH01000002.1, forward strand.
CGTCGCCGAGGGCGCCGAGTGCGGTGACGAGCTCGAAGCAGGCGTCCTCGCGCAGCAGCTCGGGCTCGGGAGCGACGGCGTAGCGCCGGTACGCGGCGGAGTTCAGCCAGGCGCAGTGCAGGTCGCCGCTGATCAGCACGACGGGCCGCTCCGGAGAGACCTCGTCCAGGAGCGCGGTCGTCGGCGGCTCCGGCCAGAGGCCGTCGCGGAAGCCGAAGCCGATCAGCGTGCCGGTACCGGGCTCCTCCGCCAGGCGACGTCGGACCGCGTCCGCCGTTCCGCGGGCCGAGTCGGCTGACGAGACGTCCAGGCGCGGGGCCGTCATCGCCCACTGGGAGAAGTGGACGTGCTCGTCCCAGAGGCCGGGGAGCACCCAGCGCCCGTCGAGGTCGCGCACCTCGTCGCCCGGGGCGGCGGCGGCGTCCGGTCCGACCGCTTCCACGCGGCCGTCGCGCAGGAGCACGGCACCGGGTCGGGACGAGCCGAGGAGGCGGGCGCCCCGGAGCAGGAGACCGCCGGTCATCGGGCGGCCTCGCGGAGCGCGGGGCGGACGGCTCGGCGGGCGCGGGACCGGGCCGGCGTCTCTCCACCGGCGCTCACGACTGGCACACCGGGCACCAGTAGAGCTTGCGCGCGCCGATCTCCTCGAGCAGCACGTTCGTGCCGCAGACGCGGCAGGGCAGACCCTCGCGCTTGTAGACGTAGTTGCGCTCGGCGCGGCTGCGGACGGCTTTCGAGCGCTCGGTCTTCGTCAGGCCGCGGCGCGTGATCATCATCCCGGTCCGGATGCCGTCCTCGAGCAGGTCCGCCCAGTCCCGCCACAGCTCCTGTGCGAGCTCCAGCGGCACCTGCTTGCCGGGAGTGTGCGGGTCGAGGCCGGCGCGGTAGAGCAGCTCCGCGCGGTAGATGTTGCCGATGCCGCTGACCACGGACTGGTCCATCAGCACCAGCCCGACCGGCGTCGCCGTCCTGCGGAGCCGGTTCACGAAGCGGTCGCGCGCCTCGTCGGAGTCGTCGACGGCCGGATCCGGACCGAGGCGGGCGAGGAGGGCCTCCACCTGGGCGGGGTCCATCACCTCGCAGGCGGTGGGGCCGCGCAGGTCGGCGACCGTCTCCTCCGTCATGATGCGCACGCGCACCGCGCCCACGGGCTCCGGCGGGAACTCGTCGAGGTCGGAGTCGGTCTCGTGCTCCGTCTCGGAGAGGCGCACGGCGCGGCGGCGCCGGGGAGCGCCGATGCTGCTGCCGGCCTTGCCGTCCGGGAACAGCGGCGAGACGTGCCCGAGGAAGTCCCACGCACCGTAGAGGCCGAGGTGGACGTGCAGCGTCAGGTCGCCCTCGAAGCGCAGCAGCAGGTGCTTGCCGACGGCCGTGGACTCGAGGACCTCGCGCCCGTCGAGGAGCGCGGCTCCCTCGGTGAAGCGGCCCTGGGGGCTGCTGGTCGCAACGCGGTGCCCGACGACGTCGCGCTCGAACTGCAGGGCGATCCGGTGGACGGAGTGCCCCTCGGGCACTCAGCGCTCCTTCGCGGCGGAGTCGACGACCCGGCCGGCGATGTCGCCGGTGGCCTCGTACTCGGCGAGCTGCGCGATGCGGCGCACGTGCCGCTCCTCGAAGGTGAAGGGCTCGGCGACGAACGCGTCGATGAAGCCGGTGGCCTCCTCGACGGAGTGCTGGCGGGCCCCGATCGAGATGACGTTCGCGTCGTTGTGCTGGCGGGCCAGCACGGCGGTGCTCAGATTCCACACGAGTGCCGCGCGCACGCCCGCGACCTTGTTCGCCGCGATCTGCTCGCCGTTGCCCGAGCCGCCGAAGACGACGCCGAGGGCCTCGACCCCCGCCTCCTGATCGCGGACGACCGCGGCGGCGGCGTTGATGCAGAAGGACGGGTAGTCGTCCAGCGGGTCGTAGGACGTGGGGCCGTGGTCGATCACGTCGTGACCGGCGGCGCCGAGGTGCTCGATCAGGTGACGGCTGAAGTCCAGCCCTGCGTGGTCCGTGGCGATGTGGATGCGCACGAGAGAACTCCTCCGGAAGAGCCGTCTGGGACCCGCGGTGCCCGGGCCGGGAGCCAGAGTACCGCGGGTCGGCTCAGTCGAACTGCGGGTCGCGGGTCCGCGAGCGCTTGAGCTCGAAGAAGCCGTCGAAGGAGGCGGCGGCGACGATGCCGTCCCAGAGGGTCAGCGCCTGCTCGCCCCTCGGGATCGGCGAGATGACGGGGCCGAAGAAGGCGACGTCGCCGATCGCGATGACCGGGGTGCCGACGTCCTGGCCGACCCGCTCGATCCCGTCGAAGTGGGAGGCGCGCATCGGCTCGTCGTACTCATCCGAGTCGGCGTGGGCGGCGAGCTCCGCGGGCAGGCCGAGCTCGGCGAGCGACTCGGCGATCACCGCGTCGACGTCGGTGCGCCCCCCCGGGTGGATTCGGGTGCCGAGCGCGTCGTAGAGCGGCTTCACGTGCTCGCGGTCCTCGCGCTCGGCGACGGCGGCGACCAGGCGCGTGTAGCGCAGCGCGCGCGGGAGGAAGGCGTGGTACGAGTCGTCCACGTCCTTGTCCTCGTTGAGGACGGCGAGGCTCATGATGTGCCACTGCACGTCGAGGTCGCGCGCGGGGGTCACCTCGTCCACGAATCGCGAGGTCATCCAGGCCCACGGGCAGGAGGGGTCGAACCAGAAGTCCACAGAGGTCATGGGGACACGCTACGCCGCTCGCCGGGGCCGCGTCCGCGCTCCCCGGCGGCTCCGCAGGATCGGCGCCACGGGGCTCCACGGCGGGTCCCGGCAGCTCTAGGGTGGATCGGCGGCGCCCGCACCCCGGCGCCCGCGGCAGCGCCCGAGACGAACGGATGGAGCACCCCCGTGCCAGGAGACAACCTCACCCGGAGCGAGGCGCAGGAGCGCGCCTCGCTGATCCAGGTCCACGACTACGACATCGCCCTCGACCTGACCCGGGGAGCCGAGACCTTCCTCAGCACGACCACGGTGCGCTTCTCCGCCACCGAGGGCGCCTCGAGCTTCATCGACGCCGTCACGGGCACGGTCCACTCCGTCACCCTCAACAGCGCGGAGCTCGACCCCGCCGACGTCGCCGACGGCGTCCGCATCCGCCTCGACGCCCTGGCCGCGGACAACGAGCTCACCGTCGTCGCCGACATGCTCTATACCAACACGGGCGAGGGCCTGCACCGCTTCGTCGACCCCGTCGACGGCGAGGTGTACCTGTACTCGCAGTTCGAGGTGCCCGACTCCCGCCGCGTCTTCGCGGTGTTCGAGCAGCCGGACCTCAAGGCCGAGTTCCGCTTCACCGTCACCGCGCCCGCGCAGTGGCAGGTCGTGTCGAACCAGCCCACTCCCGAGCCGGTCCCGGCGGGCGAGGAGATCACGACCTGGAGCTTCGAGCCCACCCCGCGCATCTCCTCCTACATCACGGCCCTCGTCGCCGGACCCTACGTGGTCGAGACCGACTCGCTCGTCTCCTCCGACGGCCGCACCATCCCGCTGGGGGTCTTCGCCCGGGCCTCGCTCGCTCCCTTCCTCGACGCCGACTACGTGTTCGAGAAGACGAAGCAGGGCTTCGCCTTCTACGAGGAGAAGTTCGGCGTCCCGTACCCGTTCGCGAAGTACGACCAGCTGTTCGTCCCCGAGTTCAACGCCGGTGCGATGGAGAACGCGGGAGCGGTGACTTTCACCGAGACCTACGTGTTCCGCTCCAAGGTGACGGACGCGATCAAGGAGCGCCGGGTCGTCACGATCCTCCACGAGCTCGCCCACATGTGGTTCGGCGACCTGGTCACGATGAAGTGGTGGAACGACCTCTGGCTCAACGAGTCGTTCGCCGAGTACGCCTCCACCCTCGCCACCGCGGAGGCGACGGAGTGGACCGAGGCGTGGACCACCTTCGCCGCGATGGAGAAGAGCTGGGCCTACCGCCAGGACCAGCTGCCCTCGACCCACCCGATCGTCGCGACCATCAACGACCTCGAGGACGTCCAGGTCAACTTCGACGGCATCACCTACGCCAAGGGCGCCTCGGTGCTCAAGCAGCTCGTCGCGTGGGTCGGCGAGAAGGAGTTCCTCGCCGGCGTCCACGAGTACTTCGTCAAGCACGCCTTCTCGAACACGGAGCTGCGCGACCTGCTGGTCGAGCTGGAGGCCACCAGCGGGCGCGACCTCACCGAATGGTCGGCGCAGTGGCTCGAGACGGCCGGCGTGAACACGCTCCGCCCCGAGATCGCGGTCGACGAGAGCGGAGCGATCGCGTCCTTCGCGATCCTGCAGACCGCGGTCGAGGAGTACCCGACGATCCGCCCGCACCGCCTGGCGATCGGCCTGTACGACTTCGAGGGCGAGCGCCTCGTCCGCGTCGACCGCCTCGAGCTGGACGTCGACGGGGAGCGCACCGAGGTGCCCGAGCTGATCGGCCGCACCCGTCCGGCGCTCGTGCTGCTCAACGACGACGACCTCGCCTACGCGAAGGTCCGCCTCGACGACGCCTCGCTCGCCGTGGCCGTCGAGCACCTCGCGAGCATCGACAGCCCCCTGGCCCGCTCGCTGGTCTGGGGCTCGGTCTGGGACTCGACCCGCGACGCCGAGTCGGCGCCGCGCGACTTCGTCCGCCTCGTCCTGGGCAACGTCGCGACCGAGACCGAGTCCACGACCCTGCGGACGGTGCTCAACCAGCTCGTCGCCACCGCCACCCAGTACGTCGCTCCGGAGTACCGGGCCGAGGTCCTCGAGGAGGCGGGCGATCAGCTGTGGACGCTCGCGCAGAGCGCCGAGCCGGGCAGCGACGCGCAGTTCCAGTTCGTGAAGTTCTTCGCCGCGATCGCGTCCACCCCGGCGCACCTCGAGGCCGTGCAGGCGCTGCTCAACGGCTCCACCGCTCTCGACGGCCTCGACATCGACACCGACCTCGGCTGGGAGCTGCTGATCGCTCTCGTCGCCGGCGGGCGGGCCGGTGCGGACGACATCGACGCGGCGCTCGCCTCGGACAACACGGCGACCGGCCAGCAGTCGGCCGCGCACGCCCGTGCCGCACTGCCGACCGCGGAGGCGAAGCGCGCGGCGTGGGACTCCGTCACGGCCGACGACTCGGCACCGAACACGATCGTCCGCTCGACGGGCCTGGGCTTCCAGCGCGCCGCCGACCCGCGCCTGCTCGACGCGATGGTCCCGGTCTACTTCGACGCCCTCCGCTCCCTCTGGGAGTCGAAGAGCTACAAGATCGCCGAGTACCTGGTCGTCGGCTTCTACCCGGCCGCCACGCCCTCGCAGGAGATCGTCGACGCCACCCGCGCCTGGCTCGACGCGAACCCGGAGGTCCCGGCGCTGCGCCGACTCGTGATCGAGAACCTGGCCGGCGTGGAGCGTGCGCTCCGCGCCCAGGAGCGCGACACCCGGGGCTGACAGCGAGCCGCCCGGTCCCCCGGCGCTCGGCGCTGCGGGACCGGGCGGCTCTCCCCGCTCCCGGCGCCTAGCGTTGCGGGACCGAGCGGCGCTCCGGCCCGTCATAGGCGGACAGCGGCCGGATGAGCGCGTTCGAGCCCCGCTGCTCGATCACGTGGGCCGTCCAGCCCACCACCCGCGCGGCGACGAACAGCGGAGTGAAGATCCCGGTGTCGAAGCCCATCAGCCGGTAGGCGGGGCCGGACGGGTAGTCGAGGTTCGGCAGGATGCCCGTCCGCTCGGCCATCGCCGCGGCCAGAGCGTCGTACAGCTCCATCATCTCGCCGGCCCCCTCGTGCTCGGCGAGCCGCCGGAGAGCGGCGTCCATGGTCGGCACCCGCGAGTCGCCCGACTTGTAGACCCGGTGGCCGAACCCCATGACCTTCCGGCGCTGTCCGAGAGCCTCGGCGAGCCACTCGCGGGACCGCCGGTCCGCCTCCGGTCCGGTGCCGACCTCGTCGAGCACGTGCAGCACGGCCTCGTTCGCCCCGCCGTGGAGCGGTCCCTTGAGCGCTCCCACGGCGGCGGTCACGGCCGAGTGGACGTCCGACAGCGTCGACGTCACGACGCGGGCCGTGAAGGTCGAGGCGTTGAAGGAGTGCTCGGCGTAGAGCACCAGCGAGACGCGGAACGCGTCGACGACGACCGGCTCCGGCACCTCGCCGAAGGTCGTCCAGAGGAAGTTCTCGGAGTAGTCGAGGTCGTCGCGCGGATCGATCGGCTCGAGGCCGCGCAGGCGGCGCTGAGCGTAGGCGACGATCGCCGGCAGTGCCGCCCAGAGCCGCACGGAGCGCTCCAGCACGGCCTCGGCAGCGTCGGCGTCCGGATCCTCCTCGAGCGCGCCCAGGACGCTCACCGCCGTCCGCACCACGTCCATCGGGTGCGCCGACAGCGGCAGCAGGTCGATCACGGTGCGCACCTCGGGGGCCAGGGCGCGGTGGGCCCGCTCCACGGCGGCCAGCCCGGCCGCCTCCTCCGCAGTGGGGAGCTCGCCGTGCCAGAGCAGCCAGGCCACGTCCTCGAACGAGGTCCCCGCCGCGAGCTCCTGCACGGGGTAGCCGCGGTAGAGCAGCGAGTTCGACGCCGGGTCGACCTTCGAGACGGCCGTCGTGTCGACGACGACCCCCACGAGTCCCTTGCGGATGTCCTGATCGGTCGTGCTCATCCTTCGCTCCTTCGCGAGAGGCGGGCGGCGGCGCCGGGGAGCGCCGCCGGTTCATGCGGGTCGGCGCGCTTAGGCGCCGTAGTGGTCGGCGAGCGAGAAGTCGAAGACGCCCTCGTCGAAGCGGCTGTACGAGGCGTAGTCGAGGAGCTCGTAGAGCTCGGCGCGCGTCTGCATGCCCGGGACCTCCGAGCGGAGCGAGCCCTCCGCCTTGAGGGCGTCGAGTGCCCGCATCGCGGCGCCCATCGCGATCCGGAGCAACGAGACCGGGTGGATCACGACGTTCACGCCGACGTCGGCGAGCTGCTGCGCGGTGAACAGCTCGCTCTTGCCGAACTCGGTCATGTTGGCGAGGATCGGCACGTCGATCGCGGCGCGCACGGCCTCGAACTCGGACAGGTCGCGCATCGCCTCGGGGAACACCGCGTCTGCTCCGGCGTCGACGAGGCGCTTGGCGCGGTCGATCGCGGCCGGCAGGCCATCGAGGGCGCGGATGTCGGTGCGGGCCATGATCACCAGATCGGAGTCGCGCCGCGCGTCGACGGCCGCCGCGATCCTCCGCACCGAGGTCGCCGCGTCGACGACCGCCTTGCCGTCGAGGTGCCCGCAGCGCTTGGGGTTCACCTGGTCCTCGATGTGCAGCCCCGCGACTCCGGCGTCCTCGAGCATCTGGACCGTGCGCGCGACGTTCAGCGGCTCGCCGAAGCCGGTGTCCGCGTCGACGAGGACCGGCAGGTCGGTCAGGCGCGCGATCTGCTGCGAGCGGCCGGCCACCTCGCTGAGCGTGGTGAGCCCGATGTCCGGCAGCCCCAGCTCGGCCGAGAGCACGGCGCCCGAGACGTAGATCCCGTCGAAGCCCGTCGCCTCGATGAGGCGCGCGGAGAGCGGAGTGAACGCGCCGGGCAGCTGCAGCAGCTCGCCCGAGGCGAGGCGCTCGCGGAAGAGGCGGCGCTTCTCGGCGGGAGTCCGGGTGGAGTGGAGCATCGGGCGTCCTTCCCAGGGCGGTGTCCGGGTCCGAGCGGACCCGACTCGAATCTATACGCGCGCGGAGCTCGTGCACCCGTCTCGGAGGGAGGCGTCCCGTAGCCTGGAGCGGTCATGCTGCTTCTTCAGACCTCCACCCCGGACCCTGTCGCCGCCACCGTCTCCTTCTTCGAGTCCGAGCCCTTCTGGAAGGTGGTCGCGATCCTCGGGATCGTGCTGGGCGCGCTGCTGGTGCGCGTCATCGCCCACTTCGTGATCGGCCGCGTCGTCGACCAGATCGTGTCGGGAGTGAAGCGCCGCCAGCGCGTCGAGGACACCCAGTCGATCGCCGCGTCGCCGCTCGCGGCCGTGCGGGTGGTGCAGCGCACGCGCACGCTCGGGTCGATCCTCAACAACCTGAGCTCGATCCTGATCGTCGTCATCGCCCTGGTCATGATCGTGACGACGATCGACAAGGACCTCATCGGCTCCTTCGCCCTGCTGACGGCCGCCCTCGGCGCGGGCCTCGGCTTCGGCGCGCAGAACATCGTCAAGGACGTCCTCAACGGGCTGTTCATGGTCGCAGAGGACCAGCTCGGGGTCGGCGACGTCGTCGACACAGGGCAGGCGACGGGCGTGGTCGAGTCGGTCGGCGTCCGGGTGACGCAGATCCGCGACGTCAACGGCACCCTCTGGTTCGTCCGCAACGGCGAGATCGTCCGGGTCGGGAACATGTCGCAGGGCTGGTCGCGCGTCATCGTCGACCTGGCCGTGCCCTACGAGACGGACCTCGAGCAGGTGCAGTCCACGGTCCTCGCGACCGCGAACGAGCTGGCGGCGAGCAGTCGCTGGCGGGCCCGGATCATCGACAAGCCCGAGCTCTGGGGCCTGGAGTCCATCGCCGACGACGCCCTGGTCATCCGGGTCGTGGTCAAGACCCGCACCACCGCCAAGGACGACGTCGCCCGCGAGCTGCGCCTGCGCCTGAAGAAGTCGCTCGACGCGCTCGACGTGAAGCTCCCCTCGCTGGCCACCGTCGTCCTCGAGGGCTTCGAGGGGGCGACGAGCGTCGGAGGCGCCAAGCCGCCGCGGACCACGCCCTCCCCCACGATCAGCACCGAGCACGGCAAGCCCGTGCGGCTCCCCCGCGCGCTGCGGCGCGGGAGCGGGACGCCGCCCCAGGACGGCGGCGGCACCTCCGGCCCGACGGGAGCGCGCTCGTGAGCGGCCTGCAGATCGGCGGCACGCCTCCGCTGCGCAGCTTCTGGGAGCACATCGGCGGCCGGCCGACGTTCGAGCGACTGGTCCGCCGGTTCTACGAGGGCGTCCGCGAGGACGAGGTCCTCTGGCCGATGTACCCCGAGCACGACCTCGAGGGCGCGATCCAGCGGCTGACCGGCTTCCTCGAGCAGTACTGGGGCGGGCCGGGCACCTACAGCGAGGAGCGCGGCCACCCGCGCCTGCGGATGCGGCACCAGCCCTTCCGGATCAACCCCGAGGCCCGCGACCACTGGCTCCAGCACATGCGGACGGCCGTCGACGATCTCGAGCTCGCTCCGGCCGACGACACCCTGCTCTGGGACTACCTGGAGCGCGCCGCCCACGCGATGGTGAACACCTTCGAGGAGTAGCCGCTCAGCCCGGGGTGCGGACCAGCACGTGTCCGCGCCGTGAGGTGAGGCGGCGCCAGGCGCCGCTCTCGAGCAGGGCGACCGGGTCGTCGGCGCCGAGGAACCCGAGCGCGAAGAGGGCGAACGCCGCTCCCGCCGGGACGTCCTCGAGGCCGTCGAGCGGGCGGCCCCAGACGCTCGACCGCACGCGGCCGACGATCTGCTCGCCCGTCTCGGAGCCGACGGCCGCCGCGATCTCGTCGATCCCCTCGCGCGCGACGCGCTCCAGGAAGCCCGGGTCCACGGGCTCGCGCCGGGTCCAGCCGCCGCGGGGCGGGGAGACGCCCGCCCAGGGCCCCGCCGTCGCGTCGTCGCCGTCGGGCAGGACGACCGGCTTGCCGTCCGCTCCGCCCGGCTCCCACTGCAGGCGGGCGAGGCGGTCCGACAGCGCACGGATCGGCACGACCCGGTCGAAGCCGGCGGGCTCGTCGAGCGCGAAGACGCGCAGGCCCAGCACGGTCGCGGAGCGGTCGAGCAGACCGCGGGGCTGGAGGATCGGCGTGTAGGCGGCCAGCACGTGGTCGTCGGCGAGGAGCCGGACCGCACCGTCCTCGACCCGGGCCGAACGGCCGAGGAAGACGCGCAGATCCGACAGGCTGGGCGGATCCGCCAGGGAGAAGGACGAACTCATCGCGTCGATAAACTTACCCGAGGCCGCTCGCCCGACCGCCCGACACCCCGGAGGTACCGTGCCCGATCCCCTGTCCTCGTTCCTCACCGCGCTCGACCTGACGGACACCGGCGCCCGCACCAGCGAGGACATCTCGACGGGTCCCTCGCAGTGGATGCCCGAGGGGCGGGTCTTCGGCGGCCAGGTCCTCGCGCAGTCGCTCATCGCGGCCGGTCGCACCGTCGAGGGGCGCTCCGTGCACTCGATGCACGGGTACTTCCTCCGCCCCGGGGACGTCTCCCTGCCGATCACGTTCTCTGTCGACCGGATCCACGACGGCCGCTCCTTCTGCACGCGGCGGACGCAGGCCTACCAGAACGGACGCCCCATCCTCTCGATGATCGCCTCGTTCCAGACCGAGGACGAGGGCCTCGACCACCAGGCGCCGATGCCGGAGGGGATCCCCGACCCGGAGTCGCTGCCGAGCACCGCTGAGATCCTCGCGGGGGTCGACCACCCGGTCGGCAGCTTCTGGGCCACGCAGCGCCCCTTCGACGTGCGGCACGTCGAGCAGCCGGTGTACCTCCGGGCCGACCCCGAGCGGGTCGCGCACCAGAGCGTGTGGATGCGCTCGCTCGGACCGCTGCCGGACGATCCGATGCTGCACCGCGCCGCCCTCGCCTACGCGAGCGACTACACGATCCTCGAATCCACGCTCCGCCGGCACGGTGCGGCCTGGACGACGCCCGGCCTGCGGATCGCGAGCCTCGACCACGCGATGTGGTGGCACCGCCCCGCGCGCGTGGACCAGTGGCTCCTCTACGTGCAGGAGGCGCCGAGCGCGTCCGGCGGACGCGGGCTCTCGCTCGGGCGCATCTACACGCAGGAGGGCGTGCTCGTGGCGAGCGTCGCCCAGGAGGGCATGGTCCGCGTCCCCCTGGGCTGAGCTCAGCCCCGCTTCGAGAAGGTGATGGGCTCCTCGACGTAGGGGCCCCACGCCTCGCGGAGCTCCTCCGGGATGCGCTGGGGCCTGCCCGTCGCGGCCGTGACCAGCACCAGAGTGGTGGCCGCCTTCGTGAAGAGCACCCGCGGGACGACGCCGGCGGGCGAGTAGAGCTCGTAGCAGACCTCGAGGCTCGCCCCGCCGATCCGCCCGATCCACAGCTCCACGTCGATCGGCGCGCGCATGTACGGGATCGGCGCGAGGTACTCGATCTCCTGCCGGGCGATGAGGCTGATCGACTCGGCGCCCGGCCGTGCGTCGAGCACCGCCGTCGCCATCCCGCCGGGCTGCGGCGAGTCCGGCTTCCAGAACGCCTGGATGCGCGCCTCCTCGAGCAGGCGCAGCATCTCGGCGTTGTTCACGTGCGCGTAGGCGTCGAAGTCCGACCAGCGCAGCGGGATGGCGACGTGCAGGCGCATCAGTCGCGGGTGAGCTTGCGGTACGCGGAGCGGTGCGGCTTCGCCGCGTCCGGGCCGAGGCGCTCGATCTTGTTCTCCTCGTACGCCTCGAAGTTGCCCTCGAACCAGTACCAGTTGGCCGGATCCTCCTCGGTGCCCTCGTAGGCGAGGATGTGCGTCGCGATCCGGTCGAGGAACCACCGGTCGTGCGTGATGACCACGGCGCAGCCCGGGAACTCGAGGAGCGCGTTCTCGAGGCTGCCCAGAGTCTCGACGTCGAGGTCGTTGGTGGGCTCGTCGAGCAGGAGCAGGTTGCCGCCCTGCTTGAGCGTCAGCGCGAGGTTGAGGCGGTTCCGCTCGCCACCGGAGAGGACGCCGGCCTTCTTCTGCTGGTCCGGGCCCTTGAAGCCGAACTGCGAGACGTAGGCGCGGGAGGGGATCTCGGTCTTCCCGACGGTGATGTAGTCGTGCCCGTCGGAGACGACCTCCCACAGGTTCTTCTGCGGGTCGATGCCGCCGCGGCTCTGGTCGACGTAGGAGATGTCGACCGTCTCGCCGATCTTCAGGTCGCCCGAGTCGAGCGGCTCGAAGCCGACGATCGTCTTGAAGAGCGTGGTCTTGCCGACGCCGTTCGGGCCGATGACGCCGACGATGCCGTTGCGGGGCAGCGTGAAGCTGAGGTCGTCGATGAGGACGCGCTCGCCGAACTGCTTGTGCAGCTTCTTCGCGTCGATGACCTGGGAGCCCAGACGGGGGCCCACCGGGATGACGATCTCCTCGAAGTCGAGCACGCGCGTCTTCTCGGCCTCGGCCGCCATCTCCTCGTAGCGCGCCAGGCGCGCCTTCGACTTGGCCTGACGGCCCTTGGCGTTGCTGCGCACCCAGTCGAGCTCGGTGGTGAGCCGCTTGGCGAGCTTGGCGTCCTTCTTGCCCTGGACCTCCAGGCGGGCGCTCTTCTTCTCGAGGTACGTCGAGTAGTTGCCCTCGTAGGGGTAGAGGTGTCCGCGGTCGACCTCGGCGATCCACTCCGCGACGTTGTCGAGGAAGTACCGGTCGTGGGTGACGGCGAGCACGGCGCCGGGGTACTTCGAGAGGAACTGCTCGAGCCAGAGCACGCTCTCGGCGTCGAGGTGGTTGGTGGGCTCGTCGAGCAGCAGCAGGTCGGGCTTCTGCAGGAGGAGCTTGGTGAGCGCCACGCGGCGCTTCTCGCCACCCGAGAGGTTGGTGACGAGGGAGTCCCCCGGCGGGGTGCGCAGCGCGTCCATCGCCTGCTCCAGCTGCGAGTCCAGGTCCCAGGCGTCGGCGGCGTCGATCGCCTCCTGCAGGGTCCCCATCTCGGCGAGGAGACTGTCGAAGTCGGCGTCCGGGTCGGCCATCGCGAGGGAGATCTCGTTGAAGCGGTCGATCTTGCCCTTGATCTCGCCCACGCCCTCCTGGACGTTCTCGAGCACCGTCTTGGTCTCGTCGAGCTCGGGCTCCTGCATCAGGATGCCGACGGTGTAGCCCGGGCTGAGCCGCGCCTCGCCGTTGCTCGGCGTGTCCAGCCCCGCCATGATCTTCAGGATCGTCGACTTGCCGGCGCCGTTGGGCCCGACCACGCCGATCTTCGCTCCCGGCAGGAACGACATGGTGACGTCGTCCAGGATCAGCTTGTCGCCGACCGCCTTCCGCGCGCGCACCATCGAGTAGATGTATTCAGCCATGCCCAGTCCTCAAGTCCGTCGGTCTGCGCGGAGTCGGGTCGCCCGCCGGTCCCCTGCTCCGCGCGGAGGCGCTGACGGAGGCTCGGACCGGGGCGGGACGCCGGGCCCCGGCCGACGCGGAGCGCAGGCCGCGGGACCGTCCGCACCAGTCGAGGATAACGGGAACTCGCCGGTCCGCGTCGGAGGGACCGTCTGAACGCGGACCGCCCTCCGCTCCGGCCGGGCCGGTGGGGAGGGCGGATCGCGTCAGCGGCCGACGGTGCGGATCAGCTGCAGGGCGTCAGGCGCTCCACCGCCTCGGACAGCGTGTCCGTGCTGCCGAGCAGGATCACCTGCGTCGCCTTGGATGCGGTGATGTCGGCGAGGACCGCCCGGGGCACGCAGGTGGGCTGGACCGCGAAGAGCGGGCTCCCGGTGTAGCCCGCCGCCGTGGCTCCGGCCAGGGCGTCGGGGAACTTCTCACCGGTCGCGAGGTAGACGGTCTTCGCCGAGGTGAAGGCCGCCTTGTTCAGCTTCTCCGAGGTGTCGTACCGGTCGGTCCCGCCGATGCGGGTGATCACCGGGCCCGTGATCGAGCGCTCGATGCCGGCGCTGACCGAGAGCGAGGAGCCCGCGATGGTCAGCGTCCTGATCTTGAGGCCGCTGATGATCTGCTGGGTGAGGGGGTCCACCGTGGAGCCGGTTCCGTTGGTCAGCACCACCGGAGCGTCCTTGGCGCCGGCCGCGGCGCTGGCGCTCAGAGCGTCGGGGAACTTCTCGCCCGTCGCCAGCCAGGCCCTCGAGGAGCCGCCCCTGAAGGCGTCCTGGAGGATCAGCTTCGAGGTGTCGTAGCGGTCGACTCCGCCGAGGCGCGTGATGTTCCTGTTCGTCGCGTACCCGGCCAGGTCGTTGTAGACCTGGCTGCCGACGCTGAGCTCGGAGCCGACGACGACGATCTTCGCGGGCTTGAGACGCGTCAGCTCGGTGCGGACGACCTGGCTCATCGAGTCGCGGTCGACCAGGAGCAGCGGCCCGCCCGCCTTGGCCGCGGCGGGTCCGGCGCTGAGCGCGTCCGGGAAGTTCTGCCCGGTGGCGACGTAGACGACGGGGACGTTCGCCGGGAAGGTGCGCTTGGACACCTCGACCGCGGTGCCCTGACGGTCGGTGCCCGAGATGCGCGAGACGACCGGCGAGCCGGCGGGCGGGGCCGTCGGCGTTGCGGTCGGCGTGGGCGTGACCGGAGGAGTGGTCGGGGTCGGCGTGACCGGCGGGGTGGTCGCGGTGGCCGTCGGGGTCGGCGTGACCGGCGGGGTGGTGGCTCCGCTTCCCGTCACACGGACCGCGGCGTCCGACGTGATGGTCGCTCCGCGGGGCTGCTCCACCCTGCCGTTGCTGATGCCGGTGACCTGGAGCAGGCTGCTCACGCGGTTCTTGTAGGCGTCGTAGGCGCTGGACGGGATCGTCACGGTGACCTTGGACTGATCGTTGTCCGCGACCACCTGGGCGGGGATCCGCTCGGTCCTGCTGGGACCGACGTAGGCGGCGAGCCCCTGGAGGTCGTAGAAGCCGTCCCGGTTGGACTCGAGGACGACGGTGTCGCCGCCCTTGACCTCCACGACGTCGACGTCCTTCTTGTACGCGAAGTACGCGGCGCTCCGCTGCAGCGTCTGCGCGGTCCCGCTGAGGTCGACCCCGCCGACGCCGCCGCTGCCGGAGGCTTCGGCGACGGAGAGGGTGGCCGACGTGGTCAGCTCGTAGCCGCTGTCGACCGGCTGGCCGATCGGCTCCTCGGGGTTCTTGATCGGCTGCTTCTGCGCAGTGATCTGCAGAGCGACGGTTCCACTGCCGAACGAGGCGAGGGGCTGCTTCAGGTCGATGCGGAAGCTGCGACTTCCGGACGCGAGGGTCGCCGACCCGGCGAGGTCGTAGTCCCCGATGGCCCAGTTGTAGGTCGTGAACGCCGGGTACGGTCCCGTCGGCCGAGCGGAGTCGGAGAGCGTGACGTCGAGCCCGGTGACGTCGCCCGCGACGGCAGCGGTCTGGGCGGCCGAGAAGGTCTCCGTCGTCGACCAGTTATAGGGACTGACCTGCGCGGACAGACGCTCCTGCTCGGCGGCGGCCGCTCCGGCTCCTGTCGTCACTCCGAGGACGACGGCTGCCGTGCTCGCGACCGCGATGGCGGTGCGCCTCCACCTCGCTCGCGTCGTCGTCTGCGGTCGGGATGTGGTCATGGCGAGTTCCCCCTCGTCGTGGTCCTCGTGCCGAGCACTCCCGTCGGCACGTCCGTCGCGGTGCCCGCGCTGGGGCACACGTGTCGGTCAGGGCAGCCTAACCGTGCAGAGCGGCGTCCCGGGGAGGGGAGGGCGCCGCCGACCACCGGGATCGCCGACCGGTCCGCTCGCACGAGGCGGTGCTCACGCTCGGATCCGTACCGGTCGGAGTGGTCCTGCAGGAGCGACGGGCGAACACCGGGCTCTCTCGGACTCGACGGGCGAGGGGCTTTGTCGAGGATCCTTTCGTCCTTTCCGACCCCGACCGGGGCCCATGGCGGAGCGGTTCCCGGTCGAGGCCGGCGCGTCAGCCCTGGATCGGGACGGTCCGGCCGACCAGGCAGGCGCCGGTCGCGATCGGAGCCGCGATCACCGCCCGCACCCCGCCGCTCTTCGGGCCGTACTGGCCGATGAGGCACGACTCCCCGAGCTTGACGGAGACCTGCACCGAGTCCGCGTCGAGTCCGACCGAGGTCTCGTCGGCCGTCAGCTGCATCGTTTCGCGGGAGAACCCCGCCGCGACGAGCGCGTCGACCACACTGGAGCCGCTCACCTCCGGATCGGGCTCGGCCGCCGCGCGAAGGGTCTGCTCGAACACGGGGAGGTTCTGCTCCGTCGTCCCGCCCGGCACGAAGGCGACGGGTGCGGTGGACTCCGCCGGTGCCGGTGCCGGCGCCTCGGCCGCGGAGGAGGACACTACGGGGTCCGGCGCCGACGGCGACGTGCAGCCGGAGAGGCAGACGGCGAGACCGCCGAGCACGAGCGCGATGCGGGCCGCTCGGTTCCGTGTCACGCCCGGCTCCTCCCGACCGGGACGGCTCTCGCTCCGGTCCCCCGGATCAGAACGGGGTCTCCCCGGATCCTACCGAGAGACCGGGAGCGCCTCCGCCGACGCCCGCCGCCACCGGCGGCTCTGGCGCGGCATCACCGCGGTCAAGGCCCGACGCGCCCCAGTCCCCCGCCGCGGCGCCCTCGCGCGGCGCCTCCTCGCTCCACGCGGGCTCGGCGGCAGGGGCGGGAGCAGAGGCGCGCCCGACGGTCTTCGTGAAGCTGCTGGTCCCCCAGGCGAGGTCGTGCCCGATGCCCTCGGCCGTGAGGACCACATCCGTACCGGCCTTGCCTCCCGCCTCCCAGGCCCTCACCCCGAGCCGCCCGGTGACGAGGATCCGGTCGCCGCGCGACAGGGAGGACAGCGCGTTGCCGGCCAGGCCGTTGAACGCGGTGACGGTGTACCAGTTGGTCGAGACGTCGACCCAGCGCTGCTCCGAGCGGTCGTAGCGCCGCTGCGTCGAGGCGAGCCGGAAGCTGGTCATCGCGGTGCCGCTGGAGGTGTCGATGCTCCGGGGCTCGGTGCCGATGGTCCCGATGACGGTCAGGGTGTCGGTCATGGTCGTGTCCTCTCTACTCCTGCCCCGCCACGGCTGCGACGGGCACGGCGCCCGGGCGGAGGGGGCTGGTACCGCTCGGGCGCCGCAGGGCCAGTGTCGCGACGAAGGGCCCGCCTCCGAGGTGGAGGCGGGCCCTTCTGGGGAGAGGACGAGCGGATCGTCCCCTGTGGAGGAGCGTTACGACGCGGTGATGTACCTCGAGTAGGACTTGCGGATCTTGTTCACCTTGGGCAGTGCGACCGCCATGCAGTAGCCCTGGCCCGGGTTCTTCGCGAAGAAGTCCTGGTGGTAGTCCTCGGCGGGGTAGTAGACGCCCAGCGGCGAGATCTCGGTGACGATCGGGCCGTCCCACCACTCGGACGCACGGTCGCGCGCGGTCTCGAACAACTCCTTCTCCTCGTCGGAGGAGTAGAACATCGCCGAGCGGTACTGCGTGCCGACGTCGTTGCCCTGGCGGTTCAGCTGTCGCGGGTCGTGCAGGGTGAAGAAGACGTCGAGGACGACCTGCTCGGGGATGACCTCGGGGTCGAAGGTGACGGCGACGGCCTCGGCGTGGCCGGTGCGCCCGGAGCAGACGTCCTCGTAGTCGGGCTCGGTCGTGCGGCCGCCGGTGTAGCCGGAGACGACGTCGGTCACGCCGTCGAGGACGCGGTAGACGGCGTCCAGACACCAGAAGCATCCTCCGGCGAGTACGAATGTGCGCATTGCGTGTGACTCACTTCCTGTCGCGTCGACGCGTCCGGGGTGCCGGAGGCGTCAGTCGGTCCAACACGCTCACCGCCCCCTGCATTCCGCGGATCCGCCCCCTGCAATAGAGTCGCGGCGTGAGCTACGACGCCGCCCCCGCCCGCTACGACCGCATGGACTACCGACGCACCGGACGGAGCGGCCTGCTGCTGCCCGCCCTGTCGCTGGGCCTCTGGCACAACTTCGGATCCGACCGCTCCCTCGACACGCAGCGCGCGATCCTCCGCCGCGCGTTCGACCTGGGCGTCACCCACTTCGACCTCGCGAACAACTACGGACCGCCCTACGGCGCCGCCGAGACGGCCTTCGGCCGCATCCTCGCGGAGGACCTCCGCCCGTACCGAGACGAGATCGTCATCTCGTCCAAGGCCGGATACGACATGTGGCCCGGCCCGTACGGGGACGGCGGCTCGCGCAAGTACCTGCTCTCCTCGCTCGACCAGAGCCTGCAGCGGATCGGCGTCGACTACGTGGACGTCTTCTACTCGCACCGTCCGGACCCGGAGACTCCGATCGAGGAGACCATGGGCGCTCTCGTCTCGGCGGTGGAGTCGGGCAAGGCGCTCTACGCCGGCATCTCGAACTACTCGCCCGAGCAGACCCGGGCCGCGCAGGCGGCACTGGCGGGCAGCGGAGTCCCGCTCCTCCTGCACCAGCCCCGCTACTCGCTCTTCGACCGCGGACCCGAGGACGGCCTCTTCCCCGTGCTCGACGAGCTCGGCACCGGCTGCATCGTCTTCTCGCCGCTGGCGCAGGGGCTCCTGACGGACCGCTACCTCGACGGCACCGTGCCGGAGGGGTCCCGTGCGGCGACGTCGCGCTTCCTCTCCTCCGACCGGATCGACGAGGCGTACCTGACGCGCGCCCGCGGCCTGAACGCGATCGCGCAGCAGCGCGGCCAGTCGCTGGCCCAGCTCGCCCTGAGCTGGGTGCTCCGGGTGCCCACCGTCACGAGCGCCATCATCGGCGCGTCGAGCGTCGCGCAGCTCGAGCAGAACGTCGCCGCGCTGGACGCCGGCCCCCTCTCGCAGGAGGAGATCGACGCGATCGAGGAGTTCGCGGTGCACGGCACGACCCTGCGCTGACGCCCCGGCGGGGATGTCGGTGGTCGGCCGTAGTCTGCGACAGCACTCGGCCGGTGGGTGCTCCGAGACTCGAGCAGGAGGAACCGATGTCCCTGTCCACGCTGCACGCCACCCGCACCCCGCCGACGCTCACCCGGGTCAACGCCCGGCTGTGGCGCGTGAGCACCGGCTCGGGCGCCGTGGTCGGTCACATCGAGCTGGTCGAGGATCCGCTCGGCGAGCGGTACCGCGCCCGGCTGCTGCGGGCGGGCATGCCCGCCGGCGCCGAGATCGGCGAGTTCTGGAGCGTCGACGACGCGATCGAGGTCTTCCGCGTCGCCTGACGCGCCGATCCGCCCGGTCGGCGGCGTGCCGACCGGGCCGAGGCGACCGCCCCGGATAGCGTTCGCCCCATGCAGTGGTGGAACGAGTTCATGTCCTGGATCCGCACGAGCGACGGGCACCAGGCGGTCTTCACGGCCGCTGTGGTCCTGCTGGCCGTGGTGGTCGGAGCGATCGTGATCGGCTCCGTCTTCCGGGCGTCCATCGCGCGCCTCATCCGTCAGCAGGATCACGAGCGGAAGAACGCGGTCATCGCGACGCTCGTCGACGCCGCGGTCGACGCCTCGGCCTGGAACGTCCTCAGCAGCCCGGAGCGCGTCCTCAGCGACCGCGCGTCCGCGCAGGCCGAGACGCACCTGCGCCTCCTGCCCGTCAAGGGCTCCGGAGTCGCGGCCAACTGGGCCGCTCACGAGCTCGCCGAGCTGAAGCACACGTCGAGCACCGGCGGATACCAGACGCAGGCGAGCGTGGGCGAGTTCCGCGACCGCCTCGTGCAGTGGCGGGACAAGCCCGGACGCGCCCGGAAGGCCTTCCTCGCCGACCTCGAGCGCTGGCGCTTCTCGGAGACGGGTCGAGACCGCTCCGCCGAGCCCGCTCCGTCGTCCGATCGGGCCCCGAGCACCTCCGAGGCCGCTTCCCAGCGCACCGCTCCCCCGGCCGCCGGATCGACCGCCGCCGCACCGACCGCCGTCGCACCGGTCGTCGTCGGGGCGGGCTCCGCCTCCGGCTCTGCAGCCCCGCAGACGCCCACGATCGTCCTCCCCGCGTCGGCCGGGGACGCCTCGCAGGAGGAGACCCGCCGCCTGCTCGCCGACGTCGACCGCCTGGAGGTGCCGTCGCGCGAGCGTCCCGTGGAGGAGCTGCCGCCCGTCGACCCGCAGCGCTCGGCTCCTGCCGCCGAGCCGCAGCCGGACGCGGAGCACGACGCGACGCCGTCGGCTCCGGCCGACGGAGACCGCGACGACGTGCCGGCCGACGACGAGGCGGTCGTCCGGGCGGACGAGGCCCGGTTCGAGCGGTCCGCCTCGGACGACGACCGAGGCCAGGACCGCAGCTCGGTCTGAGTGCTCCCGACCACAGAGAAGGCCCCGATCGCGACTGCGATCGGGGCCTTCTCTGTGGTGCGGGCGGTGCGTGTACTGACTAGCTGTGTGCATCACGTGCACGGGCGACTCGGCCGACCAGTACGGCGAGGGGCGCCGCGACGATCGTCCACGCGACGGCGATTCCACCGAGGATGGCGAGGAGCAGCATGGTCGTACCTCCGTTCGTTACGTCGTTGTAATTCCGGACACCCCAAGACTAGGTGCCTGAATGACACTCAAACGACTTCGGGTGGGAAACACGCCGGTGTTGCCTCCGATTTGCCGGTGTGTTACTGGTGGAGCGACCGCGAGTCCTCGTCCGAGGGTCACCGGAGCGGAGGAAAACCCCGTGGGTGCCGGGCGTCACTCCTCGGAGGAGCGCAGCGCCGCCCGAGGAGAGGCCGCGACGCGGTCGAAGGACGGGCGCGAGGCGTCGACGCTGATCCGCACGCCACCGGGACAAGACTAGGGACGGCGACCGGCGCGCTCCCGATCCGATGGTGCCCCCGGCAGGAATCGAACCTGCGACCAAGAGATTAGAAGGCTCCTGCTCTATCCGCTGAGCTACGGGGGCGGACTGCGACCACGATACCGAAGCGCAGGGGCCGCGCCCGCCGGGGCCTAGGCGCCCCGGACGAGTCCCAGCACTCCCACGACCAGGGAGACCACGGCGAGGGCGAGCGACACGCCGATGAGCACCGTGTGCACGCGGAGGAAGGTCGTCGCGCGGCCGTCCGCGTCGCGCGCCCGCGGGTCCTTGCGGACGCGGCGGAGGAAGGGCGGCCAGACGATCGCGTTCCACACGGCGTTGACGATCAGGAGGCAGCAGGCGAGCGTGATCACGAGGGTCCAGTGTAGGAGGAGCGAGGCGGCCGGACCGGGTGTCGGCGGCCGCCGATAGACTGCCCCGCATGAGTAGCGCCCCCGACCGTCTTGTCTGGATCGACTGCGAGATGACGGGGCTCGACCTCTCCGTCGACGAGCTCGTCGAGATCGCCGTCGTCGTCACCGACTTCGAGCTGAACCCGCTCGACGAGGGGCTCTCCCTCGTCATCCGGCCCGACGCGACCGCGCTCGAGAACATGGGCGACTTCGTCCGGTCGATGCACGAGACCTCCGGGCTGCTGGTCGAGATCCCCTCCGGCGTCAGCGTCGCGGAGGCCGAGTACGAGGTGCTGGAGTACGTGCTGAAGCACGTCCCGGCGGAGCAGCAGGCCCCCCTCGCCGGCAACTCGATCGGCACCGACCGCGCCTTCCTCGCGAAGTTCATGCCGCGCCTCGACGGCCACCTGCACTACCGCAACGTCGACGTCAGCACGATCAAGGAGCTGGCACGGCGGTGGTTCCCGCGCATCTACTTCAACGCGCCCAAGAAGCACGGCGGACACCGCGCCCTCGCCGACATCCTCGAGAGCATCCGCGAGCTGCAGTACTACCGCCGTGCCGTGTTCGTGGAGCAGCCAGGGCCGAGCACCGCCGAGGTGCAGGCCGTGTCGGCCGCCGTCGTGGACGAGTTCGCCTCCCGGATGTAGTACTCTCGTACAGTTGCTTCGGCGGGTCACCCCGCCGGAACACGCTCCTGGTGGGTATAGCTCAGTTGGCAGAGCGCCTGGTTGTGGTCTAGGAGGTCGCGGGTTCGAGCCCCGTTACTCACCCCAGTGGCTGTGCACGCAGCGGAAGAGGCCCGGAGTTCCGACTCCGGGCCTCTTCGCACATCCGGCGACCGGCAGCGATCGCCGACGCAGAGAGGTCCCGGATGCTCGAGCTGGACGAGGACGCCTTCGAAGCCCTGGTGATCTCCGAGCTCGACGCGCTCCCGGACGACATGGTCGACGGGCTCGACAACGTCGTGTTCGTCGTGGAGGACCGGCCCGAGGACGGGACCCTGGATCTGCTCGGCTACTACGACGGCGTCGCTCTCACCGAGCGCGAGCGCTACGGCTTCGGCGAGATGCCCGACCGCATCGTGCTGTTCCGCGAGCCGCACCTCGCCGCGTGCGACGATCTGGACGCGCTGCGCGACGAGATCCACGTCACCCTCGTCCACGAGATCGCGCACTTCTACGGCATCGACGACGACCGGCTGCACGAGCTCGGCTGGGCCTGATCGCCGCCGAGGGAGAGCCCCCACCGGCATCCGCGCGTCGCCCCGCTCGGAGGGGACCCCTCAGCCGCGCACCGCTCCCCCGCCGCCCGTGTCCAGCACGAGGTCGGCGTTCTCCCGGGGCCGCTCCCGAGCGCAGTAGGAGCGGAAGTCGCGGTCCCAGGCGTCCCAGTGCGGAGCGAAGAGCTCGCCGTCGCGCTCGAGCGCGCGCACGCGCCGCACCTCGTCGTCGGCCTCGAGCCAGACCACCAGATCGGCGTGGCGGCGCGCGGCGGCGCCGGCCGATCCGCAGCCCTCGAGCACGAGAAGCGGCTCGCGGACAACGCGGCGCCCGGCCGTCGTCCCCGCGGCCCAGTTCCAGGGCCGCCAGTGCGCCGCGAGGCCGAGGCCGTGGGGGCGGATGAGCGTCCCGGCCGTCTCCCGCGACGCCCGGTCCAGGCCCGTCCAGCCGGGGTAGAGGTCGTCCATCCGCACGAGCGCGACCGACGATGCCGCCGGCGCGAGACGGAGCTGCTCGACCAGCGCGCGCGCGAACGTCGACTTGCCGGAGCCGCTCGGTCCGTCCAGCACCACCGTCCGACGGCGACGCGCGATCAGCGAGCGGGCGAGGTCGCCCGCCGTCCGATCCGTCAGCGGCAGGATCCGCTCAGCCATGCAGGACGAAGCTCCAGGAGCCGGTGACGACGGCGGCGGTCACGGCGACGGCAGCGATCAGCACTCCGCCCGCGAGCAGCAGGAGGTCGCCGGCTCCGAGGCGCGACTGCCGCGCCCAGGTGCGCGGGACGCCGGAGCCGAAGCCCTTCGCCTCCATCGCCGTCGCGAGCCTGCTCCCCCGCCGGATGGCCAGCACGAGCAGCGAGAACGTGCGGGCCGCGAGGCTGCGGAGCGCCTCGATGGGCCCGCGGCCGTCGGCGACCCCGCGGGCCCGGCGGGCCATCGACAGGGTGCGCCAGTCGTCGACGAGCAGACCGACGAGCCGCATGCCGGCGAGAGCGCCGAGCACGAAGCGCGAGGGCAGGCGCAGGATCTGCGCGAGGCCGTCCGCCAGGTCCGTCGGGTCGGTGGTGGCGATGAGGACCACGCTCGGCAGTCCGATCGCCAGGACGCGCAGCGCGATGGCCAGCCCGAGGGCGACGGATCCCTCTGTGACCGACACGATGAGGAACTCCGCGTAGACGGCGCCGCTGTCGCGCCCGTAGAGGACTGTCGAGAGGCCGGCGAGCGGAGCCGCGATCCAGACGGGAGCCGTCCGCCGCACGAGCTCACCCGCTCGGAGCCCCGCGAAGGGCAGAACCAGCAGCTCGAGCGCCAGCGCCGTCGCCGCGGAGACCGCATCGACCGTGAGGAGGAGCGCGAACGCGATGACCAGGCTGGCGAGGAGCTTGGCGACCGGGTTGGCCCGGGCGATCCGGCTGCGCGCGGGAACGGAGTCGAGGAGCGTCATCCCGACACCGCCTCGCGGGCGCCGAGGGTGACGACCGAGTCGGCGAAGGCGGCGACCAGCGCCTCGTCGTGGGTGACGGCGAGCACCGCCGTGCCCGCGTCGCGCTGCTCGGCGAGGAGGTCGACGAGCACCTCCCAGGTCAGGCGGTCCTGTCCGAACGTCGGCTCGTCGAGGACGAGCACGGACGGCGACCGGGTGAGGGCGGACGCGACGGCCAGGCGCCGCTTCTCGCCTCCGGAGAGGGTGAACGGATTGGCGTCGGCGAGGTGCGCGAGGCCGAGGCGCTCCAGGAGCTCCTCCGCCCGATGCCGCTCCGTCTCGTCGCGGGCGCCCAGCGCCAGCTCGGCGCGCACGCGAGCGGTGAGGAACTGGTGCTCCGGCTCCTGGAACACCATCGCGATCCGTCCGGCGAGCTGAGCCGAGGTCCAGCCGATCGGCTCCGGGCCCGCACCGGCGCGGAGCGACTCGGAGGCGGTCACCCGCCCCGCGACCGGCGGCAGGAGACCGGCCAGCGTGAGCGCGAGGGTCGACTTCCCCGCGCCGTTGGGTCCCAGCACGGCCGTGGCCCGCGCGGAGTCGACGGCGAGCTCGAGCCCCGAGGCCACGATGGTCGAGCGGCGGCGCCCGAGGACGGGCCGGCCGATGGCGAGGTCGTGCGCGCTCAGGGCGGCGGGCGAGGGCAGCACGCTCGCCCCGCGCCGGGCGGGGGTGTCACCGGGCAGCCAGACGCCGGAGGCGCGGAGCACGTCGTGCGTTCGATCGAGGACCTCGACCGGAGCGCCGTCGGCGACGACCGCGCCGTCCCGCCCGAGCACCACGACCCGGTCGACGAGGCCGACCCACACGTCGACCCGGTGCTCGACGACGATCAGCGTCGCCCCCGTGCGGGCGGCCGTGCGCTCCACCGCCGCCCGCACCTCGCGTACACCGTCCGGATCGAGGTTGGCGGTGGGCTCGTCGAGGAGCAGGAGCCGCGGACGCATGGCGAGCACACCCGCCAGGGCGAGCCTCTGCTTCTGCCCGCCCGAGAGCGCCGAGGTGGAGTGGTCCAACGGCACGTCGAGACCGACGTCGCCGAGCGCCTCCCGCACCCGCGCGGGGATCTCCTCGCGCGGCACGCCGAGGTTCTCGCAGGCGAACGCGACGTCGTCGCCGACCCGCGCCAGGACCGCCTGAGTGTCCGGATCCTGTAGCACGAGCCCCGCGACACCGCGCCGGGTGAGCGGCGCCGCTCCGTCGATCTCGAGCTCGCCGGCCGCGGAGCCGTCCTCCTCCCCGCCGAGGACGCCGGCCAGGGCGTGCAGCAGCGTGCTCTTTCCCGCGCCGGAGGGGCCGAGGAGCAGCACGCGCTCCCCCGGCTCCAGCGCGAGATCGAGGCCGGAGAGGGCGTCGCGGGAGCGTCCCGCGTGCCGCCAGCTCCAGCCCCGCGCCCGGACGGAGGCGCCGCTCATCGAGCGCCCGCGCCGGCTCCCTCGACCGTCCGGCCCTCGCGCCCGGAGGCGAAGCGGTCCAGCGCTCCCGAGGCCGCGAGCCCCCGCACCGCGAACCAGGACAGCAGCCCGGCCAGGAGCGCGCCCGAGACGATCGAGGAGGCGACGTAGACGGTCTTGAAGAGCGCGTCGTTGACGGCGTAGTACGACAGCAGGTCGTTGATCGCGAGGGCCAGCCCGGCACCGGCACCGGCCAGCATCGCGACGAGCGGACGGCCGCTGCGGTAGAGGAAGAGCGCCAGGACGATCTCCGCGCCGAGTCCCTGCACGAGTCCGGAGATCAGCACGGTGAAGCCCCACTGGGTGCCGATCAGAGCCGACACGGCCGCGGCGACCAGCTCGGTGTAGAGCGCGGCTCCGGGCTTGCGGATGATCAGGCCGCCGAGGACGCCGGCGAAGAGCCAGCCGCCGCCGAGGAGCCCGCCGAGCCCGGGCAGGAACTCGAAGGCGAGGCCGAGGACGTTCGTCGCCAGGCCCCAGGCCCAGAAGACGATCCCGCTCGCGACGGCGACGACGCTCGCCACCACGATGTCGACGACCCGCCAGCGCAGATCGCGCCGGGCCGGGGCGGAGGAGGTGAGGTTCTGCGCGTTCGTGTTCTGCGCGTTCGTGTTCTGCGCGTTCGTGTTCTGCGCGTTCGTTTTCTGCACTGACGTGCCCTTTCGTGGAAGCGAATGGAGGGCACGGGTTGGTAAGAGGAGATCGAAACGTTCCTTCGCTGGCATGACCCAGATCAGGTTCGACGGTCGAAGGCTGCTGCCTTCCTCTCAGCCCGGTGCACCGGACTCCCGTGTTCGTCGGCAATCATAGACGTCATGTCGTGGTCGGTGGTCGTCGTCCTGGCCGTGCTGCTGATCGTTCTGCTGCAGGCTCTGCTCTGGCAGCGCCGTGCGCGGATCCGCCGCGAGCTGCTCAGCTACGGCACGCGGGTGCCCGCGCGCGTCGTCGGGCCGGATCCGGCACGCGGCGATCGCGATTCGGCACGGGATCTGGGCAGGCTCCTGGTCGTCTACCGGACCGCCGAGGGTGTGGAGAAGCGCGCGCAGAAGTACCCGCTGAAGCGGGGGGACGCGTGGATGGCCGGTGAGCCCGCCGCGGTGATCTACGACCCCCGCCGGCCGGACGACGCCGAGCGTCTGATCGTCGGCTTCGGCCGGACGAAGAAGAAGTGGTACCCCGCGCGCCAGCAGCGCGCCAGCTGACGCGGGGCCGCTCCGGCTACTTCTTGAGGGCGCGGATGATGCGCGCGAGGGCCTTGCCGGTCACCCACACGAAGGGGATGCCGACGGCGAGGACCGAGATCACGTTCGGCTGGAACCGCAGGCCGAGGTCGTCCTTGATGTACGCGCCGATCGGGATGACCGTGGCGCCGCCGCCTCCGCCGCCGCCCTCCTGGCCGTCCTCGGAGCCGCTGCCTCCGCCGAAGCCGAACCAGCGGAGGGCGACGGGGACGAGCGAGACGCCGTCGACGGTGACGGGCTCGCCGTAGATCGTCGCGGTACCCGCGGTGGTGACGGTGTCGGCCAGGGAGACTGCGATGTTGGGCATGGTGCGACGGTACTCCGCGGCTCTCCGCGGCGACAAGCGGCCCGCCGGGGCGCACAGGACTCGTCCATGGACCTCCGGGGACCTGCTGCCATGATCGACGGATGTCCGCCCGCACCCGCCGCCGCCGCCCCGTGCGCTCGGCCGCGGTGGCGGTCGCGAGCCTCGTGCTCGCCGCCTTCCTCGCCTTCCACCGCGCGCTGCCCGATCCGATCGGCTGGCTGTCGGTCCTCGAGGTCGGGATCCCGTGGACGGGGCTCCTCGTGCTGCTCCTCATCGCGGCCGCGGCGGCCCTCCGGTCGCGCCGGACGGCGGCCGCGGTCACCGTGCTGGCGATGGTCTACGGCGTGCTGGTGCTGCCGGTCGCGCTTCCGGCGCCGGCCGTGCGCTCCGGCTCGTTCACCGTCGTCAGCCAGAACATCGAGACGAGCAGCGACGCCGGTGGGCTGGCCGCCTCGCTCGCCGCCCGCGGCCCCGACGTGATCGCGCTGCAGGAGCTCGACGGAGACGCCGTGGACGCGGTCGACGCCGAGCTGGCCGACGAGTACCCGTACTCGTCCGTCTCGAGCACCGTCGGCGTCTGGAGCCGGACCGAGCTGACCGACGAGGAGCCGCTCGACCTCGGTCTCGGCTGGGAGCGCGCGCTCGCCGTCGACGTCGACACGCCGGTCGGCAGCGCGCGCCTGTTCGTGGTGCACCTGGCCTCGTTCCGGCCGGGCGACCACGAGGAGCGGGACACCATGCTCTCGAACCTCGCCACCGCTCTTCGAGACGACGCGTCGGAGCGGACACTGGTCATCGGCGATTTCAACACGCCGACGGACGACCACCTGTTCGCTCCGGTGCTGGCGGAGGCGGGCCTCGTCCGCACGGGCGGAGTCGGCTTCCCGGCGACCTGGCCGTCCCTGCTGCCGCTCGTCTCGCTCGACCACGCGCTCGCCGACGGCGTCACCGCCGCGACCGTCGCGGTCCTGCCGCCGAACGGCTCCGACCACCGCCCGATCAGTCTGACGATCGGTTCCGCGTAGCGAGCGTGTCGCTGAGGTCGATCCCCTTGGCCGACTCGGGAGCCGACCTGGACAGGAGCGAGGCGGGACGCACGGCCCCGGAGCCGAAGCGGGCGGCCACGCCGTCGACCGCGAGCTCCGCGTCGCGCCAGTCGTCGGAGTCGCTCCACAGGGAGAACGCGACGTCGTCGCCCTCGACCAGCTGCTCGCCGCGCACGCCGATCAGCCGCACGGGCCGCCGCATCGGGTTGGCCGCCTCGAGGAGCGCGGAGGAGGCCTCGTAGAGGACCCGGGCCACGTCCGTCGCCTCGACGAGCGTGCGGGAGCGGGTGAGGGTGCTGAAGTCGCCGAAGCGCACCTTCACCGCGACGGTGCGGCAGCGCACTCCCGAGCGGCGCATCCGCACGGCGACCTTGTCGCAGAGCCGCAGCAGCTCACGACGGACGAGCTCGGGGTCGGCCACGTCGTCGGCGAACGTGATCTCGTGTCCGGCGCTCTTCTCGATCTGGCGGGTGTCGACCGGCCGCGGATCCACCCCGTTCGCCAGGGCGTGCAGGCGCCTCCCGGTCGCCTCGCCGAGGGCGGACACCAGCGACGGCAGCGGGGTGGTCGCGACGTCGGCGACGGTGCGCAGACCGCGGCGCAGAAGCGCCTCCTCCGTGCTCGCGCCGACTCCCCACAGCGCGCTCACGGGCAGCGGATCGAGGAACTCGCGGACGCCGTCGGCGGGGACGACCAGCAGACCGTCGGGCTTGGAGCGGCCGGAGGCGAGCTTGGCGACGAACTTGGTGCTGGCGATCCCGACCGAGCAGGTCAGCCCGAGCTCGGCGTGCACCCGGCGGCGGATCTCGGTGCCGATCGCGTACGGCGAGCCCGAGATGCGGCGGGCACCCGCGACGTCGAGGAACGCCTCGTCGATGCTCAGACGCTCGACCAGCGGCGTGAAGGAGTCGAAGATCGCCATGACGCGGCGAGAGGCCTCGCGGTAGCGCTCCATGTGCGGCTCGAGGACCACGGCCTGCGGGCAGCGGCGGAGGGCGACCGCCATGGGCATCGCCGAGTTGACGCCGTAGCGGCGCGCCTCGTACGTCGCCGCTGTGACGACGGAGCGCGCTCCATGGTGGCCCACGATGACCGGCCTCCCGCGCAGATCCGGCCGGTCGAGCAGCTCGACGGAGGCGAAGAACGCGTCCATGTCGATGTGCATGATGCTCGCGCGCGGGTCGTCGAAGGGCTCGGTCGTGACCTGCCGCCCCGTGCCGTCCTGCTTGCTCACGCGGTGCCGTCCTGCTTGCTCACGCGGTGCCGTCCTGCTTGCTCACGCGGTGCCGTCCTGCTCGCTCACGCCGTGCCGTCCTGCCTGCTCACGCCGCTCCGTCCTGCTCGACCACACCTCCGGACATGATCGCACCCACCACCGACATCGGCTTCCCGGCCGCTGCGCCCGGGCCGGCCGGGAATGAGCGCCGACCACTCGCGGTTGACCCGAGCACCACGACGCTCCGGAGAGACCATGACGCACGAGCAGCCCGACTCCCCCACCGCCACCGAGACCGGCCCCGGCGCCGAGATGAGCCGCTGGCTCGATCTGCAGGACCGCGCCCACCGCGCCTTCGAGCTCCGGCTGAGCGCCGTCGAGGACTGGTCGGCCCCCACGCCCGACACCGAGTGGGACACGCGCGCGCTCGTGCTGCACGTCGTCCGCGAGCAGCAGCGCGCGCACACGCTCCTCTCGGGCGGCGACGAGTCGGCGCTGCGCCTCGAGTCCGTCGCCACCGATCTGAGGAGCGAGTGGCGCCGCGTGACCGACCGCCTGCGCGTCGCTGTCCGCACCGTCGACCCGGCGGCGACCGTGCAGCTGGGGCGCGACACCGTCAGCGCCGTCGAGCTGCTGCAGGAGCAGACGGCCGATGTGACCGTCCACGCCTGGGACCTCGCCCGCGCGACCGGCAGCGACGAGCGGCTGGACGAGGAGCTCGTCGCAGCGGTCTGGGAGCTCTTCGCACCCCAGGAGGAGACCCTGCGCGCGAGCGGCCTCTACGCCGCGCCCGTGCCGGTCGACGACGCCGCCTCCCTCCAGAGCCGCCTGCTCGCCATCACAGGACGCGACGACCGCCTCGCCGCCTGACGGCCCGGCGCCCGGACGCCGTCAAGGCCTGGGGGCGTCCAGGGACGCCGCGGCAGGATGGAGGGGACCACGAACACGGGGCGACCCGCCCCGACGAGGAGAGGAACGTCCATGACACGCATCGCCGTCATCGGAGCCCACGGCAAGGTGGGGCAGCAGATCCTGCACCTGCTCTACGACGCCGGCCACGAGTCGGTCGGAGTGATCCGCAACCCCGATCACGCCGAGGACATCGTCCGGCTGGGCGGCGAGCCGCTCGTGCACGACCTCGAGGACACGACGCCCGAGGCCTTCGCCGAGGCGCTGGGCCACGTCGACGGCATGGTCTTCACCGCCGGAGCCGGACCCGACTCGGGCCCGGAGCGCAAGCGCACCGTCGACCTGGGGGCGTCCGTCCTCAGCCAGAAGGCCGCCGCGATCGTCGGGGTCCAGCACTTCGTGCAGGTCAGCGCGATCGGTGTGGACGAGCCGCTCCCCGAGGACACGGAGGAGGGCTGGAAGGCCTACGTCGAGGCCAAGCGCGACGCCGACGCGGCACTGCGCGACTCCGGCCTCGACTACACGATCCTCCGCCCGGGCGGGCTGACGGACGACGAGGGCACCGGCACGATCACGCTCGGCACCTCCGTCGAGAAGGGGAGCATCCCGCGAGCGGACGTCGCCGCGACGGTGATCGCCGCCCTGGCGCAGCCGACCTCCATCGCGAAGACGTGGGAGATCGTCTCCGGTCCCACCCCGATCGAGGACGCGGTGGCTCAGGGAGCCTGAGCCCCGGCCCCTCCTCCTAGAGTGGGGCGGGTGAGCACCCACCCGCCCCGCCCCTGGATCCGCAGCTACGCGCCCGGCGTGCCGACGGAGCTCGAGCTCCCGACCGGCTCGCTCGTCGACATCGTCACCGAGTCGGCCGAGCGCTATCCCCACCAGGTCGCGCTCGAGTTCTTCGGCCGTTCGACCAGCTACTCCCAGCTCGCCGACGAGGTGGAGCGGGCCGCCGAGGGCCTCCGCCGCCTGGGCGTCCGCGCGGGCGATCCTGTCGCCCTCGTCCTCCCGAACTGCCCGCAGCACGTCGTCGCCTTCTACGCCGTCCTCCGGCTCGGCGCAGTGGTGGTCGAGCACAACCCGCTCTACACCCCGCGCGAGCTGCGCCACCAGTTCGAGGACCACGGCGCTCGTGTCGCGATCGCCTGGAACCGCGTCGTGCCGACGGTGCAGGACCTCCCGGCCGACCTCGGCGTCGAGACCGTCGTCGCCGTCGACCTCACCCGCGCGATGCCCGCCTCGATGCGCGCAGCCCTCCGCCTGCCGCTGAAGAAGGCCCGGGAGTCGCGCGCCGCGCTGACCGGGCCGGTCCGCGGTGCGATCGAGTGGGAGTCGCTGCTGAGGCGGCGGATCGACCCGGCGCACCCGCGCCCGGTCGCGGAGGACCTCGCGGTCATCCAGTACACGAGCGGCACGACCGGCACGCCCAAGGGCGCCGAGCTGACCCACGCGAACCTGACGGCGAACGCCGCCCAGTCGCGCGCCTGGGTGCCGACGGTCCGCCGCGGCGACTGCGTAGTCTACGCGGTGCTCCCCATGTTCCACGCCTACGGGCTGACGCTCTGCCTCACCTTCGCGATGAGCATGGGCGCGCGCCTGGTGCTGTTCCCGAAGTTCGACCCGGAGCTGGTGCTGAAGGTCGTCAAGAAGCACCCCGCCACCTTCCTCCCGGCCGTTCCGCCGATCGCGGAACGCCTGGCGCGCAGCGCGCAGCAGCGGGGCGTCTCCCTGCGCGGCATCGAGATCGCCATCTCCGGCGCGATGCCGCTCGACCCGGCGCTGGTCGACTCGTTCGAGGCGCTGACCGGAGGCACGCTCGTCGAAGGCTACGGCCTCTCGGAGACCTCTCCGGTCCTGATGGCCAACCCGGTCGGTCCGACGCGACGCGCCGGGACGGTCGGGCTTCCGCTGCCCGGCACGGACGTGAGGATCGTCGACCCCGAGGATCCCGACACGGAGGTGGCGACCGGCGAGCAGGGCGAGCTGGTCGTGCGCGGTCCGCAGGTGTTCCGGGGCTACCACCGCAAGCCCGACGAGACGGCGGCGACCTTCACCGGCGACGGCTGGTTCCGCACCGGCGACATCGCGACGATCGACGAGGACGGCTTCGTGCGCATCGTCGACCGGATCAAGGAGCTCGTGATCACGGGCGGCTTCAACGTCTCGCCGTCCGAGGTGGAGGAGGTGCTGCTCCGCCTGCCCGAGATCAAGGAGGTGGCGGTGGTCGGCCTGCCCGATCCGCGCAGCGGCGAGTCCGTGGCGGCGGCGGTCGTCCTGGAGCCGGGCGCGCAGCTCGACGTCGCAGCCGCCCGCAAGGCCGTCCGGGAGGCGCTGACGCCCTACAAGGTGCCCAAGCGGATCACCGTCGTCGACGAGCTGCCGCGGAGCATGATCGGCAAGGTCCTCCGCCGCCAGGTGAAGGCGATGCTGACCGACGAGGACTAGCCCGGAACGAGCGAGGGCCCCCGACCACTGTCCGTGATCGGGGGCCCTCTGCAACGAGGCTAGAAGCCGAAGTCGCCGCCTCCGAAGTCGCCGCCCCCGCCGAAGTCGCCTCCGCCACCGAAGTCGCCTCCGCCACCGAAGTCGCCGCCGCCGGAGTCGCCCCAGCCGCCGCCGTCTCCGGCGTCCGCACCGGAGGCGTCCGCACCTCCCGCATCCGCTCCGCCGTCGGCCGAGGCTTCTCCCCCGCCGTCACCACCGGCGTAGTCGCCTCCCGCGTCGGGGAGGAACGCGCCCGCGATGGCCGAGCCGATCGCGAACCCGGCGATCGTGCCGAGCATCGAGGAGGCGAGGACGCCGCCGAAGCCCATGCCTCCGCCGCCGGAGAAGCGCCGCTCCATGAATCCGGGCTGGCGCAGCTCGCTCCTCGTGGCGGACTGGGCGAGCGTGCGGGGGTCGTCGTCCTTCGGCGCGTCGCCGACAGGGGCCCCCTCGCTGAGCTCTCGGAAGACCTGCTGGCGCTGCTCCGGGGTCAGCTGCTCGAAGGCCTCGCGGTGCACCTGCTCGATCGCCTCGGGCGGCGCGGTGCGGAGGAGGTAGCGGTAGCGCTCGATGGCACGCTCATCGTCAGTGCGCGGAGACGTCGCCGGAGGGGAGCCGTACTCGGGCCTGCGGTCCGCGGCCTGCGGCGGCGCGTACGTCGAGCGGCGTGCGCTCTCGGGCTGCTCGTCGCGGCCCAGCAGTCGGTCCAGGAATCCCATGATCTCCTCCTCGGCGCCCGACGGACGCACACCGCCACGGTAGGCCTCTCACCGCTCCGGGTGCTGAGCGTTCTCTCAGAGGCTGCTCGGAGCGGAGGCCTCGGTCACTTCTGCTTCGGGATGACCACCCACATCACGAGGTAGGCGATGATCTGCGGCCCCGGGAGGAGGCACGAGAGCACGAACAGGAGACGCACCACGAAGGGGCTCCAGCCGAATCGGCGGGCGAGACCGGCACAGACGCCGGCGATGATCCTGCCCCGACGGGGGCGCACGAGAGTAGCCATGACTCCACTCTGGCGCAGGGCGCCTGAGCGGGGCATCCGGGAAACCCCCTAGGTCTGCGCGGGAGTCCCGTCGAGCTCCTCGGGCCGGAACGCTCCGACCGAGCGGGCGAAGGCGGCGGCGCGCTCGGCGTCGGCCTCCGGCCAGACCACGTGGAAGCGCTCGAAGACCACGTCGCCGATGCCGCCCGGTGAGACGCGGGCGAAGTAGCGGCGGTGGCCGTCGAGCCAGGAGGCGCGCGTGCGGTCCCCCTCGCCCTCGGCCCAGGCGAACGCGTCGTCGACGGAGTCGAGCGGACCGGTCCGCACGTCGTCCGTCACGAGGACGACACGCGCCGCTCCCGCGCCGTCGCAGACGATCCAGTGGTCACCCGCAACGGGCGCCCCCTCCTCGGCGAGGGACGCCGTGGCCGTCTTCACTCCGCGCCGCACGAGGCCCAGCAGCTCGTCCGCCATCGCCGTGCTGTCGCCGAACGCCTCGACCGGCGGGAGCGCCTCGTCGACTCCCGGATGCGCGGAGCGGTACTCCGCCCAGAGGAGCGCCGCCGAGGCGGCGTCGGTGTCGGGGAGGGAGGTGCGCTCCGGCGCGACGGGCACGAGCGCCACGATGTTCGCCCCGGCTAGGGAGGCGGGATCGTCGGGGTGGTTGTCGGGCGTGGTGACCGTGTCGAAGGGCCAGTGCTGCTGGAGCCAGCGGCGCGCGTAGGCGTCGAGCTCCTCCTCGAGCCGCGAGCCCCGGACGGCGGGGACGACCCACCAGGAGGCCTCGGCGGAGTCGCCGCCGCCGGGCCGGACGCTCAGAGCGCCCAGCGCCTCGGTGCGGTCCGGGCCGACGAGCAGGAACGCGTGCGCTCTGCCCGCACGCGACTCCTCCTCGAGGCGCAGGAGACCGCGTACGTCGTCGCCGAGGGACGCCGACGGCAGGGCGGCCGGATCGTCCCCGCGGAGGAGAGCCGCGAGCCACGGTCGCTGCTCGCCGATCACCGCGTGCAGAAGGTCCGCATCGCTCGAGACGAGGGGACGCAGGAGGGCGCCCGCCGGCAGCTCGAGCCGCGCGGGAAGGGGCGCGTCGCCGGTTCCACCGCTCATGACCGCACCTCCCCGCGCACCGGCTCAGCCGGCCGCGCGCTCCAGCACGAGCTCGCGGACGCGGGCGGCGTCGGCCTGCCCCTTCATGGCCTTCATCACGGCACCGATCACGGCACCGGCGGCCTGCACCTTGCCGTCGCGGATCTTCGCGAGCACGTCGGGCTGCGAGGCCAGTGCCGCGTCGATCGCCTCGATGAGCGCTCCGTCGTCCGAGACGACCGCGAGTCCCCGGGCGTCGACGACCTCCTGCGGGGTGCCCTCTCCGGCGATGACGCCCTGGAGGACCTCGCGGGCGAGGCGGTCGGTCAGCGTGCCGCTCTCGATCAGACCGGCGAGCTCGGCGACCTGCGCCGGAGTGACCAGGGAGGCCGGGTCCTCGCCCGCCGCGTTCGCGAGGCGCGCGATCTCCCCGGTCCACCACTTGCGGGCCGCCTGCGGAGCGGCTCCCGCGGAGACGGTCTCGGTGATCTCGACCAGCAGGCCGCTGTTGGCGACGTCCTGGAACTCGAGGTCGGTGAAGCCCCACTCCTGCTTGAGGCGGCGGCGGCGGTCGGCGGGCTTCTCGGGGAGCGCGGCGCGCAGCTCCTCGATCATCTCGGGGCTCGGCACCACCGGGAGCAGGTCGGGCTCTGGGAAGTAGCGGTAGTCGTCGGCGTCGCTCTTGGGCCGTCCCGCGGAGGTGCGGCCGGTGTCCTCGTGCCAGTGGCGCGTCTCCTGCGTGATCGTGCCGCCCGCGGCGAGGATCGCCGCCTGGCGCTGGATCTCGTAGCGGACGGCGCGCTCGACCGAGCGGAGCGAGTTGACGTTCTTGGTCTCGGTGCGGGTTCCGAGCTTCTCCTGGCCGATCGGGCGGAGCGAGACGTTCGCGTCGCAGCGCAGGTTGCCGCGCTCCATCTTGGCGTCCGAGATGCCGAGCGCCAGCACGATGTCGCGGATCGTCGCGACGTAGGCCTTCGCGTACTCGGGCGCGCTCTTCCCCGCGCCGTAGATGGGCTTCGTGACGATCTCGACGAGCGGGACCCCCGCTCGGTTGTAGTCCACGAGCGAGTACTCGGCGCCCTGGATGCGGCCGGTGGCGCCGCCGACGTGCGTGAGCTTGCCGGCGTCCTCCTCCATGTGCGCGCGCTCGATCGGGATCTGCACGAGCGAGCCGTCGGCCAGCTCGATCTCGACCGAGCCCTCGAAGGCGATCGGCTCGTCGAACTGCGAGATCTGGTAGTTCTTCGCCAGGTCCGGGTAGAAGTAGTTCTTGCGCGCGAAGCGGCTGGACGGGGCGATCGAGCAGCCCAGGGCGAGGCCGAGGCTGATCGAGTAGCGGACGGCCTGCTCGTTCACGACCGGCAGCGAGCCCGGGAGGCCGAGGTCGACCGGGGTCACGTTCGTGTTGGGCTCGGACCCGAACTCGTTCGGCGCGTCCGAGAACATCTTGGTCTTCGTGTTGAGCTCGACGTGCACCTCGAAGCCGAGCACCGGCTCGAAGGTCTCGAAGACCTCGTCGTAGTCCATCAGCTCGGGAGCGGACGTGTGCGCGGAGGCCATCAGACGGCACCTTCCTCGGTCGCGGAGAGCACGGAGTGGGTCAGGTCGGGGGCCTGCGCGAGGAGCGGGCGGCCCCACTTCTCCTCGAGCAGCGCCTCGAGCGCGGCGCCCACGGTGTAGAGGCGCACGTCCTCCCGGGCGGGAGCGAGGAACTGGATGCCGACGGGCAGCCCGTCCTCGTCGGCGAGGCCGGCGGGGACGGAGATGCCGGGGATGCCGGCCAGGTTCGCCGGGATGGTCGCGACGTCGCCGCGGTACATCGCCAGCGGATCGTCGAGCTTCTCGCCGAGGCGGTAGGCGGTCGTCGGCGCCGTCGGCGAGGCGATCACGTCGACGTCCGCGAAGGCCGCGTCGAAGTCCCGCTGCACCAGGGTCCGGACCTTCTGCGCGCTGCCGTAGTAGGCGTCGTAGTAGCCGGCCGAGAGGGCGTAGGTGCCGAGGATGATCCGGCGCTTGACCTCGGGGCCGAAGCCCTGCTCGCGGGTCGCGGACATGACCTGCTCGACCGTGCCGCCGCCCTCCGGCGTGACCCGGAGGCCGAACCGGACCGAGTCGAACTTGGCGAGGTTGCTGGAGGCCTCCGCGGGGAGGATCAGGTAGTAGGCGGCGACCGCGTGCTCGACGCTCGGGAGGCTCACCTCGACGACCTCGGCTCCGGCGCCCTGAAGGATCTCGAGCGCCTCGTGGAAGCGCGCCAGCACGCCGGGCTGGAAGCCCTCGCCGCCGTCGAGCTCCTTGACCACGCCGATCCGGAGGCCCGTCACGTCGGCGCGGCGCACCGCGTCGGCGAAGGAGGGCCAGGAGTCGCGCAGCGACGTCGAGTCGCGCGGGTCGTGGCCCGCGATGACGTCGTGCAGCAGCGCGGAGTCGAGGACCGTCCGGGAGACGGGGCCGATCTGGTCGAGGCTCGAGGCGAGCGCGATCGCTCCGTAGCGGGACACGCCGCCGTAGGTCGGCTTCACGCCGACGGTGCCGGTCACGTGCGCGGGCTGACGGATCGATCCCCCGGTGTCGGAGCCGAGGGCCAGGGGCGCCTCGTAGCTCGCGACGGCCGCGGCGGACCCGCCGCCGGAGCCGCCGGGGATGCGGTCGAGGTCCCACGGGTTGTGGGTGGGGCCGTAGGCGCTGCGCTCGGTGGTCGAGCCCATCGCGAACTCGTCCATGTTGGTCTTGCCGATCGGGACCAGCCCGGCCTCGCGCACCTTGCGCATGACGGTCGCGTCGTAGGGCGGGCGCCAGCCCTCGAGGATGCGGGAGCCGCTCGTGGTCGGCATGTCGTTCGTGACGATGACGTCCTTGACCGCGAGAGGCACCCCGGCGAGGGGGTGCAGCGACTCGCCGTCAGCCCGCCGGCGGTCGATCGCCTCGGCGGACGCGACCGCGCCCTCGCGCGCGACGTGGAGGAAGGCGTGGACCGCTCCGTCGACCGCGTCGATGCGCTCGAGGTGGGCGCGGGTGGCCTCGACCGAGGAGACCGAGCCGTCGGCCAGCTTCTCGGAGAGGGCGGACGCGCTGAGGCGGACGAGCTCGTCGCCGTGCGCGCTCACTGCTCCTCCCCCAGGATCGCGGAGACCTGGAAGCGGCTGCCGTCGTGCTCGGGCGCGCCGGAGAGCGCCTGCTCGAGCGTGAGGGTCTCGCCGACCACGTCGGGCCGGAAGACGTTCTCGAGCGGGATCGGGTGGCTGGTCGCCGGCACGTCGGGCGTGGCGACGGCCTGGACCGCGCGCACGGAGTCGACGATCTGGCCGAGCTCCCTGGTGAGGCTCCCGATCTCGTCGGAAGTGAGGTCGATCCTGGCCAGCTGGGCCAGATGGGCGACCGTGTCGGCCGTGATCTCGGACATGCGTCTCCGTCTGGTGGTTCGGGGGGATTTCCGGCCGCCAGTCTACTCGGCGCGCCCGCACCGCCTCCTCCCGTGCCGCCCGCCCGTCAGGAGCCGCCGAAGAGGCTGGCGCCGTGCTTCAGGAGTGCGTTGTACGCCCCCTCGTAGGTGGTCGGCAGGTCCTCGCCGGGCTCGCCGTACCGGGCCAGCAGCAGGCCCATCAGGCCGACGGCGGGCGGGCTCAGCGGCTTGTCGCGGTTCACGTGCGCCGGATGCGCCGGTGCCGCCTCGGGGTTCGGGGGCAGGTACTGCGGCACCGTGGTCGGCCAGTCGCCGATCTGCCGCGGCTCGTCAAGCGTCAGCACCCCGAAGAGGTCGGGGGCGGAGGCGTCGCGAGCGGTCAGCGGCTCGAGGCCGTGCAGGGCGCTGAGGGTCCGGATCACGGCGCCGTGGTGCAGCTCGTCGTGCACGATCGTGCCGGCCCTCGTGTACGCCGAGACGGCGATCGCCGGCACGCGGCAGCCGAGCCGGTCGAAGGCGAAGCCCATCTCGCCCTCGCGGCCGTCGCCCGGCGGAGTCGCCGACGGCGGGGGGACGTGGTCGTAGAGGCCGCCGTGCTCGTCGAAGGTCGCCAGCAGGAGCGTGTTCACCGCGTTCGAGCCGGTCGTGCTCGCGCTCTCCCGGATCGCCGAGTACACCTGGTGCAGCAGCAGCTCGCCGGCGCGGACGTCGGACAGCGCGCTGTCGTAGACGGGCGTGCCGTCGACCTCGTCCTCGTGCAGGACGCCGGTCGGCGGGTGCATGTCGTTGTGGTCGAAGACGAGCCGCGGCTCGAGGAAGGCGTAGTCGGGCAGCTCGCCGTTCTCCACGTCGGCGTAGAAGCGGTCCATCGTCGAGAAGTGGGTCTTCCAGTACTTCTCGAGCACCGGCGCGTGCAGGAACCCGGTGTAGGAGACCACCTGCAGCGCGTCGAAGTAGACGCGCCAGGTCCTCCCCGCCTCCTCGAGGCGGTTGAACACCGTCGGCGCGTCGGCCAGGTCGTCCGCGAGCCACTTCTCGTAGCCGCCGCCCTGCTTGTTGGTGACGAAGCCGTGCGAGGTCGACGCGTGCAGGAAGGACCGGTTGCAGAAGGTCTGGGAGGGGACGGCGCAGAACCACTGGTCGAAGACGGCGAACTCGCGGGCGAGGGTGGAGAAGACGGGCAGCATCTCCGGCGAGAAGCCGCCCATGATCGTCCGCGCCTCCTCCGCCGTGGGCTCCTGCCCCTTCTTCATCACCCTCAGGTGCTGGACGTAGTCCTCGAGGAAGCCGCTCATCGTCGGGGCGGAGGCGTCGGCGGGCGCGTTGAAGGGCGCGGTCATGGCGCCGACGGTGCGGCCGGCGTTCTCGGGCGGATCCACCGTGCCGAAGAGCTGGGTGTTGACGTGCGGGTACTCCTCGCCCGGGTCCGGGTCGGGCTGGCGCATCACGGAGTCGGTGGCGCCCTCGTAGACGTGCGTGCCGACGGTCAGTCCCCCGGCGCTGGTGTTCGTCCGCTCGTCGGGGAGGAGGCCCTCGAAGCTCTCGCCCGCGGGCAGGTCGTCCGGTCCGTAGAGGCGGCCGAGGACGTTGTCGAAGGAGCGGTTCTCGAACATGATCACGACGACGTGGTCGAAGCCCGGCTCCGTGCGGGCGGGCAGTCGCGGCTCCTCCTCGCGGCGGGGGCCGGAGGCGACGGCCGCGCCGATCGCGCCGCCGGCGAGGGCTCCGGCTCCGACTCCGGCGGCGGCGGTGCCGGCCAGGAAGCGGCGGCGCGAGCGGGAGCGGGGAGCTCCGTCGTCGTGCTCCGAGGGAGTCCGCTCGCTGGTCATCTCCGCCGCCTCTCCTGCGCCGCCTGCGCCTGCTCGGAGTGTAGCGACGCGCCCGGGACGGCGGCTCGAACGCGGGCGAGCAGTCCGGCCTCCGGCTCGGGGTCGACGTGCGCGCGGCGGGCCGCGTCGCGGAGGCGCCGCCCGACCGGCGCGGGCGGCGCGAAAGCCGGCGCCGTGCGGGGCCAGCGCGCGAGGGGGCGGTCGGGACCGCTGAGGAGTGCGGCCAGGTCTCGGACCTGCGGATCGACGAGCGCTCGGCGCACGCCCGCCCGGGCGCGGACAAGCTGCGCGGGAGTCTCCGGACCGAGCGGCACGCCGATCCGTGCACCCGAGGGGACGGCCGAGGCGAGCACGAGCGCCGGCACCGTGCCGGGCCGCTCCGCGCTCCCCCGCGCGGTGACGAGGAACAGCATCCGCCGCCCCGCCCGCTCCGCGTCGCGGACGGCGTCGAACACGACGTGCAGCAGCTGCTCCGCGAGGCGCGCATCGGCGGATCGATCGGTGCCGGCGGCTGCGGCGTCGGCGAAGTCGGCCGGATCGACGAGGGACCGCGGCTCGACCAGGACGAGCGGAGGCAGGGTGCCGGCTGCGGCCTCGGCGGCCAGCGCGTCGATGGGAAGGAGGCGCCCGCCGCGGGAGCCGGCGGCGCCCGGATCGCGGTGGGGCCACTCCGGATCGGCGAGGAGCGTGGTCGAGACGCCCTGCCGCTCGTCGACCGCGAGAGCCCAGCCGGTGCCGGTCTCCCGGGCCGCGCGCAGGGCCGCCGGCAGCGGATCGCGGCCGTCGGCGCGCCAGTGGTCGGCCCGGGCGAAGGCCGTGGCGAGGAGCGCGTGCACCGGCAGCATCTCGGGGGCGAAGCGCGCGCCCGGAGGATCGTCCGGGCCGGGCGCGGTCATCACGGCGTCCGTATCACCGGTGAATACCGGACCGTCCGGATCGTCGAGCGCGCCGAGGACCTGGTCGCGGCTGCGGCCGGCGAAGGAGAGCACGACCAGGTGGTCGATCCGGCCCAGCACCTCGGCGGTCCGGCGCTCGGCGGCGGTGGGCCGAGCCGCGGCGTCGAGCGCGAGCGACGCTGCGTCGGCGAGGGAGCGGCGCAGGAACGCACGCCGCTCCCCGCCGCCCGCGTCAGGCATCGGGCCCGGTCGGCTCCTCCGTGCTCGGGGCGGCCGTGTCCGGGTCGGCGTCGGTCTCCGGCACGGCGTCGTCCTCCGGCGAGGCGTCGGAGCGCGATGCGCCGGCGACGTCCCCGTCCGGGCCGGCAGCGGCCTCCTCCGGAGCGTCGGGGGACGCCTCCTCCGGCAGCGCGATCGCGTCCGGTCCCTCCGTCACCAGGAGGTGGAACTCGGCCGCGGTGATGATCCGGAGCCCCAGGGCCTCGGCCTTGCCGAGCTTGCTGCCGGCGCCGGGACCGGCGGCGACGTAGTCGGTCTTCTTGGAGACGCTCGAGCCGGCCTTGCCGCCGGCCGCGAGGATGGCCTCCTGCGCCCCCTCGCGGGAGTACCCCTCCAGGCTGCCGGTCGCCACGACCGTGAGACCCGCGAGCACCCCGCCGGCGGCGTCCGCGGCACCGGGACCGGGGTGGCCGGGCGTGGCGAAGCGCACTCCGGCCGCGGCCCAGCGGTCGACGATCTCGACGTGCCAGTCGACCTCGAACCAGGCGATCAGGGCGTCGGCGATGATCCCGCCCACCCCGTCGACCGCGGCGAGCTCGTCGCGGCTCGCCACGCGGATCGCGTCGAGCGAGCCGAAGTAGCCCGCCAGCGCGCGCGCGGCGACCGGGCCGACGTGCCGGATGCTGAGCGAGACCAGCAGGCGCCACAGCTCCTTGGTCTTCGCCCGCTCGATGTTCTCGATCAGCCGGAGGGCGTTGGTGGAGGGCACGGAGGCGGCGTCCCCCGCGAAGGCTCCCGCCTCCGGGTCGAAGGCGCCGTCCTTGGCGAGCTGCCGCTTGCGCTTGAAGGGCGTGACGACCTTCGGATCGCCCTTCGCGTCGAGCTTCTGCAGACCGGTCTCGGAGTCGCGGACGACGACCTCGATCGGGAAGAGATCGGCAACCGTGAGCTCGAACAGGCCGGCCTCGGTCCGCAGCGGCGGCTCGGCGGGCACCAGGGGCTGGGTCAGGGCGGCGGCGCTGACCTCGCCGAGCGCCTCGATGTCGAGCGCGCCGCGGCTGCCGATGTGCTCGACGCGCCCGCGGACCTGCGCGGGGCAGGACTCCGCGTTGGGGCAGCGCAGGTCGACGTCGCCCTCCTTGGCCGGAGCGAGCGTGGTGCCGCACTCGGGGCACTGCGTCGGCATCACGAACTCGCGCTCGGAGCCGTCGCGGAGCTCCACCACCGGGCCGAGCACCTCGGGGATGACGTCCCCGGCCTTCCGCAGCACGACCGTGTCGCCGATGAGCACGCCCTTGGCCTTGACCACGTCGGCGTTGTGCAGCGTGGCCTGGCGCACCTCGGACCCCGCGACCTTCACCTTGGTCATCTGGGCGAAGGGCGTCGCGCGGCCGGTGCGCCCGACGCTCACGACGATGTCGAGAAGCTTCGTGTGCACCTCCTCGGGCGGGTACTTGTAGGCGATCGCCCAGCGCGGCGCCCGGCTGGTGGCGCCGAGCTCGTCGTGCAGCTCGAGCTCGTCCACCTTCACGACCACGCCGTCGATCTCGTGCTCGACCGAGTGCCGCTCGCGGCCGTGGCGCTCGACGAAGGCGAGCACCTCCTCCACCGAGGCCGAGACGCGGTTGTGGCCGCTCACCGGCAGTCCCCAGGAGGAGAGGAGCCCGTAGACCTCGGACTGGGTCGCGACCGGCGGCTCCGGCCAGGCGCCGATGCCGTGCACGTAGAGCGCGAGGGAGCCGACGCGCGCCTCGCCGGCGCGCAGGTCGAGACCCGACTTCTTGTCGAGCTGCTGGCGGAGGCCGCCGCTCGCCGCGTTCCGCGGGTTGGCGAAGGTCGGGAAGCGCCGCAGCGCGCTCGTGCGCGCCTTCTCCTCCTCGAAGACGCCGCGGGTGGCGGCCGGGCGGGTCGACCAGCGGGTCCGCGCCTCCTCGACCGCCTCGTCGCGCAGCGTCTCCTGAAGGGCGTTCAGCTCGGCGAAGGCGGCCACGGGGATGAAGACCTCGCCGCGGACCTCGACGAGTGCCGGGTGGCCCTCGCCGGAGAGGCGCTCGGGGATGCCCGAGACGCGGAGGGCGTTGACGGTGACGTCCTCACCGGTGCGGCCGTCGCCGCGGGTCGCCGCCGTGACGAGGCGGCCGTTCTCGTAGTGGAGGGAGATCGCGAGCCCGTCGATCTTGAGCTCCGTGAGCCAGGCGACGGGGCGGTCGGCCGAGGCCACCGTCTTCTCGCACCACTCGCGCAGCTCCTCGGGCGAGAACACGTTGTCGAGGGAGAGCATCCGCTCGGCGTGGTCGATCGGGGCGAGGCCCGCTCCGACGATCCCGCCGACGGTCCGCGTCGGCGAGTCCTCGGCGGCGAGCTCGGGGTGCTCGGCCTCGAGCGCGGCGAGCTCGCGCACCAGGGCGTCGTACTCGGCGTCGGACAGCGGCGAGGAGTCGGCCGCGTAGTAGTCGTCGCTCGCCGACCGGATCCGCGCCCGCAGCTCCTCGACGCGGGCGGCGGGCTCGACGGCGCTCATCGGAGCACCGCGGCGTCGGCAGCGACCGTGCGGTCGATCGTGCACTGGCCCAGCACGCGGGTGCCGAGGTAGACGACGGCCGTCTGGCCGGGGGCGACGCCGTCGAGCGGCGAGTCCGGAGTGATCACGAGCTCCACCCTGCCATCGACCTGCGACACCACCGCGGAGGCGGGGACCGGGTCGGCGTGCGCGCGGATCTGGACGTCGCAGCGGAAGGGCGCGTCCGCGTCCTCGGGAGCGGCGCCCGCCCAGGTGAACCGCTCGCCGGCGATCTCGCCGATGCGCAGAGCCTCGCGCGGACCGACGACGACCTCGTTGCTCACCGGCCGCACCTCCAGGACGAAGCGGGGCCGTCCGTCGGGCGCGGGGACGCCGAGGTGCAGGCCCCGGCGCTGGCCCACCGTGTACCCGTGGGCGCCCTCGTGGGAGCCGACCACCGCGCCGTCGCGATCGACGACCGCTCCGGTCTCGGGGGCGACGCGCTCGGCGAGCCAGCCGCGGGTGTCGCCGTCGGGGATGAAGCAGATGTCGTAGCTGTCGGGCTTGCTCGCGACGCTGAGGCCCCGCTCGGCCGCCTCCGCGCGCACGATCGCCTTGGACGGCGTGGAGCCGAGCGGGAACATCGAGTGCCGCAGCTGCTGCTCCGTCAGCACGCCGAGGACGTAGGACTGGTCCTTCGCCTCGTCGCTCGCGCGGTGGAGCTCCGGGGAGCCGTCGGCAGCGGTGCGGAGGGAGGCGTAGTGGCCGGTGCAGACCGCGTCGAAGCCGAGGTCGAGAGCCTTCTCGAGCAGGGCGGCGAACTTGATCCGCTCGTTGCAGCGCATGCAGGGGTTCGGGGTGCGGCCCGCCGAGTACTCGGCGACGAAGTCGTCGACGACGTCCAGCTTGAACCGCTCGGAGAAGTCCCACACGTAGTACGGGATGCCGAGGACGTTCGCGGCGCGCTGCGCGTCCATCGAGTCCTCGATCGTGCAGCACCCCCGGCTGCCGGTGCGCAGCGTGCCGGGCATCCTGCTCAGGGCGAGGTGCACGCCCACCACGTCGTGCCCCGCCTCCACCGCGCGGGCCGCGGCCACCGCCGAGTCCACTCCACCGCTCATCGCCGCCAGAACCTTCACCGTGCGAGTCTACGTTTCCCGCGGGCGCGGCCGGCAGGGGTTCAGGCGGGCAGCACCGCGCGGTTCGAGAGTCCGGCTCGGGCGGCGCGGGCGTAGGCGCCGGGCAGCGCGGCCAGGAGGGCGTCGACGTCCG
Organism: Rathayibacter sp. AY1C1; assembly: GCF_002932105.1. Lineage (NCBI taxonomy): Bacteria > Bacillati > Actinomycetota > Actinomycetes > Micrococcales > Microbacteriaceae > Rathayibacter > Rathayibacter sp. AY1C1. The sequence continues at coordinate 92,871 of NZ_PSWH01000002.1, forward strand.
CGTCGGTCGAGGTGTGGCCGAGCGTCATCCGGAGCACTCCGCGGGCCTCGTCCTCGCTGCGGCCGAGCGCGAGGACCACGTGCGAGGGCTCCGGGATCCCCGCCTTGCAGGCGGACCCGGTCGAGACGGAGACGCCCGCGGTGTCGAGGAGGAAGAGGAGGGAGTCGCCCTGCGCACCGGGGAAGGCGAGGTGCGCGTTGTTGGCGACCCGGCGTCCGGAGTCGAGGGCGGGCCCGGTCAGGGTCGCCCCCGGCACGGCGGCGAGGACGCCCGCGACGAGCCGGTCGCGCAGGGCGGCAAGGCGCTGCGCCTCCGCCGACAGCTCTGCGTCCGCCTCGACCGCGGCGGCGGCGAAGGCCGCGGCGCCGGGCACGTCCTGGGTGCCGGAGCGGACGCCCCGCTGCTGTCCGCCTCCGTGCAGCACCGGGACCACGCGGGCGTCGCGGGCGAGCACGAGCGCACCGGTCGCGATCGGCCCGCCGACCTTGTGACCCGAGACGCTGACGGCGGCCAGTCCCGCGCCGCGCCCGGAGCCGGAGGCGCGGCGGATCTCGGCGATCCGCAGCGGCACGTGTCCGAGGGCGGCGACCGCGTCGACGTGGAGGGGGACGCCGGCGCGGGCGCACACCGCCGCCAGCTCGGCGATCGGATTGATCGTCCCGATCTCGTTGTTGACCCAGAGCACCGTGACCAGGGCGACCGATCCGGGGTCCTCCTCCAGCGCCGCGGCGAGCGCCTCCGGCCGCAGGGTGCCCTCGTCGTCGAGCGGCAGCCACTCGAGGACGGCGCCCTCGTGCTCGGCGAGCCAGGCGGCCGAGTCGAGTGTCGCGTGGTGCTCCCCCTCGGCGACCAGGACCCGGACGCGGGCCGGGTCCTCGCTCCGGCGCTGCCAGTAGAGGCCCTTGATCCCGAGGTTGACCGCCTCGGTGCCGCCGGCGGTGAGGATCACCTCGATCGGCTCGCAGCCGAGCACCCCGGCGAGCGCCGACCGGGCGTCCTCCAGCCGGCGGCGCGCCTCCTGGCCGGAGCCGTGGACGGAGGAGGGATTGCCGCCGTGGGCGGACGCCTCCGCGAACGCGGCGAGCGCCGAGGCGCGCAGCGGGGTGGTCGCGGCGTGGTCGAGGTAGATCACAGCAGCCCTTCGTCCCGCGTCGGGGGCACGGAGGGAGCCGGTGCCCGTCACTACTGTAAGTCGCATGACCTCTCACGATCCCCTGGCCCGGCTCGGCGTGACCGTGGACGATCAGGGCGGTGAGCTGCGGGTCTGGTCCGAGAGCGCGAGCGCCGTCGATCTGCTGCTGTACGACGAGAAGGATCCGACCTGGGTGACCCGCACGGTCCCGCTGGCGCGCGACGACGCCGCGGTCTGGTCCGCGCGCTCCGATCTGCTGGCCCCCGGCCGCCGCTACGCCCTGCGCGTCGACGGGCCGACGGGCCCCCGGCACCGCTTCGACCCCCGCCGGGCCCTGCTGGAGCCGTACTCCCGCGGCCTGCACCGGGTGGCGGAGAACGAGTGGCGCTCGGTCGTCGTGGACGACGCGTTCGACTGGGGCTCCTCCTCCCGGCCCGGCACCCCGATGGACCGCACCGTGATCTACGAGGCGCATGTGAAGGGGCTGACCCGGCTGAACCCGGCGCTGCCCGTGGAGCTGCGCGGCACCTACGCCGGCCTGGCGCACGAGTCGACGGTCTCGGCGCTGCTCGATCTGGGCGTGACGGCGGTCGAGCTGCTGCCCGTGCACGCGTTCGTGTCGGAGCAGCGCCTGCTGCGGCAGGGGCTGACCAACTACTGGGGCTACAACACGCTGAACTTCTTCGCCCCGCACGCCGCGTACGCCTCCTCCACCGCGCAGCGCGGCGGACCGACCGCGGTGCTCCGCGAGTTCAAGGGGATGGTGAAGCTCCTGCACGAGGCCGGCCTCGAGGTGATCCTGGACGTGGTCTACAACCACACCGCCGAGGAGGGGCCGGGCGGGCCGATGTCGAGCCTGCGCGGGATCGACGACGCCGGCTGGTACCGCCAGACGCCCGAGGGCCACTACGTGGACGTCACGGGCTGCGGGAACACGATCGACTTCGGCCGGCCGGCGGCGCAGCGCCTCGCGCTGGACTCGATGCGCTACTGGTCGGGCGAGGTCGGGATCGACGGCTTCCGGCTCGACTTGGCCGCGACCCTCGGCCGGGACGAGATCGCGCACTTCCGGAGCGACCACCCGCTGCTGCGGGCCGCGGTCGAGGATCCGGCGCTGGCCGGCGTGAAGATGATCGCCGAGCCCTGGGACGTGGGAATGGGCGGCTGGCAGACGGGGAACTTCCCGGCCGGGTGGTCGGAGTGGAACGACCGCTACCGCGACCGCGCCCGCAACTTCTGGCTCTCGGACATCGACTACGCCCGCCGCGCCGGCACGGCCCCCGTCGGCATCGGCGGCTTCGCGACCCGGCTCTCGGGCTCCTCCAACACCTTCTCGGCGGAGCGGGGCCCCCTCGCTTCGGTCAACTTCGTCACCGCGCACGACGGCTTCACGCTGGCGGACCTCGTCTCGTACAACGTCAAGCACAACATCGGCAACGGCGAGTCGAACCGCGACGGAGCCGACACCAACCGCTCCTTCAACCACGGCTTCGAGGGCCCCACCACCGACGAGCGGATCACGCTGGCGCGGCGCAAGGCGATGCGGAACCTCCTCGGCACCCTGCTGCTGTCGGCCGGCGTGCCGATGATCACGGCGGGCGACGAGACCGGGCGCAGCCAGCGCGGCAACAACAACGCCTACTGCCAGGACTCGGACCTGACCTGGGTGCGCTGGGAGGGCCTGGCCGACTGGCAGCTCGCGCTTCGCGCGCACACGCGCACCCTGCTGCGCCTGCGGCGCGAGCACCCGGCGCTGCGTCCCTCCCTCTACGGCAGCGGCGACGCGAGCGAGCCGGGCGCCACGACCATGACGTGGTTCGACGCCCACGGGCGCGGGATGAGCGAGCACGACTGGACCTCCGCCGCCAACCGGACGCTGCAGTACCTCGCGGCCTCGACGCCGGTCGAGGGCGAGCCGGACCGTGTCCTGCTGGTGGTGCACGGCGTCGAGCAGGACACCACGGTCGTGCTCGCCGACGGCGAGGGGGTCACCGGCTACACGCGCCTGTGGAACAGCGAGGAGCCGGAGCCGCTGGAGCACGGCGAATCGTTCGAGCCGGGGCAGGTCATCCGCGTGGCCGGCACCTCGATGCAGCTCTTCGCCGCGCACGGGCCGGCGGCCGAGCAGGACGCCTGATGGCGAGGAGCGGGCCGGGGACCCCGGCGACCGTCGCGCTGACGGCGGCGGGCGTCCCCTTCACTCCCCGCCAGTACCGGCACGACCCGGCCACGACGCGCTACGGGCTCGAGGCGGCCGAGGCGCTCGGCGTCGAGCCGGAGCGCGTGTTCAAGACCCTGATGGTCGACGTGGACGGCGAGCTCGTGGTGGGCGTCGTGCCCGTCACCGGCTCCCTCGGGCTGAAGGAGCTCGCGGCCGCGGTCGGAGGCAGGCGGGCGGCGATGGCCGACCCCGTGCTGGCCCAGCGCCGGACCGGCTACGTGCTCGGCGGCATCTCGCCGCTCGGGCAGAGGACGCGGCATCGCACCGTGATCGACGAGACCGTCGAGCTCCACGACACGGTGCTCGTGTCGGGCGGGCGCCGGGGCTTCGACATCGAGCTCACCCCCGCCGACCTCGTCGCCGCGACGGCCGCCCTCCTCGCCGACATCGCGCGCTGACCCCCGATCCCTCGCCGTCCTCCTCCGGGCGCCGTCCTCCTCCCGCGAGACCCCGTCCCGGTCCGCGAGGCGTCGAGGAAGGCGCACCGGAGCGGCATCTCGCGGAGAGGGACCGGGCGGGGTCAGCCGGCGGCGGCGGCCAGGCCCAGCTCGGCGGAGCGGGCCAGGAGGGGATGCCGCGGCACGACGCGGACGGTGTAGCCGAAGGATCCGCTGCGGTCGAGGGTGACCACTCCGGCGTAGGGCACGCGCCCGACCGCGTCGGCCGGCACCACGGCACCCGACTCCTCGACCACCTCGAGCTCGTGGTGGCGGACCTCGGTGAGCGAGCCGTCAGCGGACGTCGTCCCGTACACGACCTCGACCGAGACGTCCGCCGGCGAGAGCTCGCCCAGGCGCACGCCCGCCCGCACGGCGAGCCGGTCCCCGCGCTGGGGCACCGCGTCGATCCCGCCGGATTCGACGGACGCGACCGCGACTCCGGCCCAGCCGGCGCGGACCCGCCGCTTCCAGCTCGCCAGCTCCTTGGCCGGCTCGAAGTGATCGGCGGCGACGGCGCGCCCGGCCTCGGCGGCCGGCGAGTAGAGCGCCTCGACGTACTGGCGCACCATCCGCTCGGCGGAGAGCTCGGGCGAGAGGGTCGCGAGGGTGTGCCGGATCGACCGCACCCACCGCCGGGGCACGCCGTCGTGGTCACGCTCGTAGTAGCGCGGCACGACCTCGGTCTCGAGCAGCTCGTAGAGCGCCTCGGCCTCGAGCGTGTCGCGGGCCTCCGGGTCGAGCGCGCGGTCGGAGGAGGGGATCGCCCAGCCGTTCTCGCCGTCGAAGTACTCGTTCCACCAGCCGTCGAGGATCGAGAGGTTGAGCGAGCCGTTGAGCGCCGCCTTCATCCCCGAGGTGCCGCACGCCTCGAGCGGGCGCAGCGGGTTGTTGAGCCAGACGTCGGTGCCCGGGTAGAGCAGCTGCGCCATCGCGATGTCGTAGTCCGGCAGGAAGACGATCCTGCGGCGCACGTCCGGCTCCTGCGCGAAGCGGACGAGCCGCTGGATCAGGCGCTTCCCCTCCTCGTCGGCCGGGTGGGACTTGCCCGCGATGACGATCTGGATCGGGTGCTGCGGGTGGGTGAGCAGCGCCCGCAGACGCTCGGGGTCGTGGAGCATCAGGGTCAGCCGCTTGTAGGTCGGCACCCGCCGTGCGAAGCCGATGGTGAGCACGTCCGGGTCCAGCAGCTCGTCGAGCCAGGCCGGCGGGAGGCCGCCCGGGTTCTGCTCGCGCCAGGAGCGGGCGGCCCGGCGGCGGGCGTCCTGTACCAGCTGCTCCCGCATCGCGCGGCGCGCGGCCCACAGCTCGGTGTCGCCGAGCGCGCCCGAGGCCCAGTCGGCCCGCGTCGTGTCGTCGGTGCCGAGCCGCTCCTCCGCGAGCCGCCGGAGGATCGGATCGGTCCAGGTGGCCGCGTGGACGCCGTTCGTCACCGAGCCGATCGGCACCTCCGCCGTCTCGAAGCCGGGCCAGAGGCTCGAGAACATCGATCGGCTGACCTCGCCGTGCAGCGTCGAGACGCCGTTGGAGCGCTGCGCGAGCCGCAGGCCCATGTACGCCATGTTGAACGCCGTCCCGGAGTCCCCCGGCTCGGCGCCCAGCGCGAGCACGTCCTCGACCTGCACGCCCGGGAGCAGCTCCGTGGAGAAGTACTCCTCGATCATCCCGCGGTCGAAGCGGTCGATGCCCGCCGGCACCGGAGTGTGCGTGGTGAAGACCGTGCTCGCCCGCACCACCTGAAGAGCCTGGTCGAAGTCCAGGCCCGCGCCGATCAGGCCGGAGATGCGCTCGAGCCCCTGGAAGCCGGCGTGCCCCTCGTTGGTGTGGAACACCTCCGGGAGGACGCCGCCCGAGACCTCGGCCCAGAGCTCGAGCGCGCGGACCCCGCCGATGCCCAGCAGCAGCTCCTGCAGCAGGCGGTGCTCGCCCCCGCCGCCGTAGAGGCGGTCGGTGACGGAGCGGAGCGAGTCCTCGTTCTCGGGGATGTCGGTGTCGAGCAGGAGGAGGGTCACCCGGCCGACCTCCGCGCGCCAGACCCGGGCGTAGAGCGCGCGTCCCTCGGGGAGCGCCAGCACGATGCGGGCGGGCGAGCCGTCGGCGAGACGGACGACGCGCAGCGGCAGCCCGTCGGGATCGAGCGAGGGGTAGGACTCGAGCTGCCAGCCGTCGGCGGAGAGCTTCTGCGAGAAGTAGCCCGACCGGTAGAAGAGGCCCACGCCGGTGAGCGGCACGCCCAGGTCCGAGGAGGCCTTCAGGTGGTCGCCCGCGAGGATGCCGAGTCCGCCGGAGTACTGGGGCAGCGCCGCCGCGATGCCGAACTCCGGCGAGAAGTAGGCGATCGAGCGCGGGGCGGACTCCGGCAGCGACTGGTACCACCGCGGCTCGGTGCGGTAGCGCTCCAGCTCGTCGCGGAGGCGCCACGCCTCGTCGACGAAGCCCTGGTCCCCCGCCAGCTCGGTGAGGCGCTCGGGGCTCACTGCTCCGAGCAGAGCGGTGGGGTCCGCTCCCCCGCGCCGCCACAGCTCCGGATCGACCCGCTCGAACAAGCGCCGGGCGGGCTCGTGCCAGGCCCAGCGGAGATTGCCCGCCAGATCGCCCAGAGCCGAGAGCTCGGGCGGGAGGACGGAGCGGACGATGAAGCGGCGGATCGCCTTCACGGCACCCCTCGACTCTCTGCGGACCCCGGAGCGCCCGGTCGCGGAGCACCGGGGCGGTCGCGCTCGGTCACCCTAGCGGACCCCGACCACCGCGGATCGGCGGGACGCGGACCCGCCGCCACCCTCCGGCACGCGCTCCCCGGGTCCGTTTGCACAGGCCCGAGCGCGGGCGCAACCGTCGTGTGCGAGCCGCCGCCGGTCGCTACTGTCGTGACGTGGCTCAGATACCTTTCGGCAAGGCTCAGAACGGCAAGGACGCACGGCGAGCGGGTCGCGGACGCGCACCCCAGGAGGCGTCGGCGCCTCCCGAGACGGCCGCTCCGGCGCCCGCCGCCGCCCCCGAGGCGACTCCTGCTCCCCCCGCGGCCGACAGTGCACCGGCCGCCCCGGTGACCGCGGACGCACCCCACGCGTCGCCGGCGACCGCGACGACCGGGAGCGGCTACCGCGTCCGGGCCGAGCGCCTGCCGATCATCGACCCGCAGCCGCGGCTCGAGGACGACCGCTGGCCCGCGAAGGCGTTCGTCGGCGAGGTCGTCCCCTTCGCTGCCACGGCCTTCCGCGAGGGGCACGACCTCATCGGCGTCGACCTCCTGCTGCGCTCGCCGTCCGGGGCCGAGTCGGAGCACCGCATGTCGCTCCTCGCGACCGGCACCGACCGCTACGGGCGCCTCGTGGCCCTCGACGAGGAGGGCGATTGGAGCTACCGCATCCGCGCCTACGCCGACGACTGGGCGACCTGGCTCCACACGGCCGAGGTCAAGATCCCGGCCGGCCTGGACATCGACGTCACCTTCGCCATCGGCGAGGGCCTGCTGCGCAGCGGCGCCGACGACTCCTCGCGGCCCGAGGGCGAGCGCAGCCTGCTCTCCGACACCGCCGCCCGCGTCGGCGACACCACGCTGAGCGCCGAGGAGCGCCTCGCCGCGGCGACCGATCCCGCCGTCCACGGCGCGCTCGACGCCCGCCCGGTGATGAGCCTCACCAGCGTCTCGGAGCCGCGCACCATCCACGTCGAGCGCACCCGCGCCGGCGTCGGCGCCTGGTACGAGTTCTTCCCCCGCTCCGAGGGCGCCGTGCGCCACGAGGACGGGACCGTGACCAGCGGATCCTTCCGCACCGCGATCGACCGCCTCCCCGCTGTGGCCGCGATGGGCTTCGACGTGCTCTACCTGCCGCCGATCCACCCCATCGGCCGCTCCTTCCGCAAGGGCCCGAACAACACGCTCGACGCCGGCGAGAACGACCCCGGCTCGCCGTGGGCGATCGGCTCGGCCGAGGGCGGCCACGACGCGATCCACCCGGACCTCGGCACCGAGGACGACTTCCGCGCCTTCCACGCCGCGGTCGAGGCCGCGGGCCTCGAGCTCGCCCTCGACTTCGCCCTGCAGGCCTCGCCCGACCATCCCTGGGTCACCAGCCACCCCGAGTGGTTCACGACGCTCCCCGACGGCTCGATCGCCTACGCCGAGAACCCGCCGAAGAAGTACCAGGACATCTACCCGATCAACTTCGACAACGACCCCGAGGGCATCCGTCAGGAGTCGCTGCGGGTCCTGCGGCACTGGATCGACCTGGGCGTGCGGATCTTCCGCGTCGACAACCCCCACACGAAGCCGCTCGACTTCTGGGAGTGGATCATCCACGAGGTCAACGCCGAGCACCCCGAGGTCGTCTTCCTCGCGGAGGCGTTCACCCGCCCCGCGATCATGCGCGCGCTCGGCAAGGTCGGCTTCCAGCAGTCGTACTCGTACTTCACCTGGCGCAACACCAAGGAGGAGCTCGGCGAGTTCTTCACGAGCATCTCCCACGAGACGGCCGACTACATGCGGCCGAACCTCTTCGTGAACACTCCGGACATCCTCACCGAGTACCTCCAGTACGGCGGCCGCTCGGCGTACAAGGTGCGGGCGGCCCTGGCCGCGACCGCGTCGCCGCTGTGGGGGGTTTACGCCGGCTACGAGCTGGTCGAGAACGTCGCTCGCCCCGGCGCCGAGGAGAACATCGACAACGAGAAGTACGAGTACAAGACGCGCGACTGGGCCGGCGCGGAGGAGTCGGGCCGCTCGCTGGCGCCGTACATCACGCGCCTCAACGAGATCCGGCGCTCGCACCCCGCGCTCGGGCAGCTGCGGAACCTGCACGTGCACGGCAGCGACGACGACGCGATCCTCGTCTACTCCAAGCACCTGCAGGCCGCGTTCACGGGCACCGGGACCGACGACACGATCATCGTCGTCGTCAACACCGACCCGCACTCGGCCCGCGAGACCACGGTCCACCTCGACCTGCCCGCGATCGGGCTCGACTGGAGCGCGACCTTCGAGGTCGAGGACCTGATCACCGGCGCCGTCTGGACCTGGGGCAGCGACGACTACGTGCGGCTCGACTCGTTCGTCGAGCCCGTGCACATCCTGAGCGTGAAGGCGGACGAGCGATGAGCGGAACCACCCCCGAGGGCACGAGCCCGGCCGAGGAGGCGGGCCTCAGCGCGCACGCCGAGACGGTCCCCACGACGGGCACCAGCTCGGCGACCACCTCCGGCCACGGCGCGCACGTCGCCGACGCGGCACCCGACGCACGACAGCACCCCGGAGCGGACGGCGAGAACGCGCGCAGCTACGCGGTCGAGACGGTCCCGGAGGCGCCTCAGCCGGTCGCGGGCGACGACGCCGTGACCGTCGAGCGCGACGCCGACGACGCGGAGTCCGCTCCGGTCGGCAGCGGGGCCGAGGGCGACGTGCCCGACGACACGGACGCCGCCGATTCCGTCGCAGCCGACAGCGCCGCTCCCGTCGAGACGACCGCGGACCCCGCATCCGCTTCGGGCCCCGTCGACGGCACCGCTGCGATCGCGCTGCCCGACATCCCGGAGTGGGTGCTGCAGCAGCTCGCCACCGGCAGCAACGCGCTCCCCCACGACGTCCTGGGCCAGCACCTCGTCGCGGCCCCCGGCGTCTCCGACCCGGTGACGGTCGTCCGCGTGCGCCGCCCGCTCGCCGAGAAGGTCGCCGTGGTGCTCGCCACCGGCGCCCGCGTCGAGCTGAGCCACCTCAGCGACGGGATCTGGCAGGGCTTCCACGTCCTCGGTCCGCAGGCGTACACCGTCGAGGCCCGCTACGGCGGCGGCGGCGAATGGACCGCGGAGGACCCCTACCGCTTCTCGAAGACGGTCGGTGACTTCGACCTCTACCTCATCGGCGAGGGCCGCCACGAGCGCCTCTGGGAGGCGCTCGGCGCCCGTCACCGCGAGCACGAGGGGGTCTGGGGCACGAGCTTCGCCGTCTGGGCCCCGCACGCCCAGGCCGCTCGGGTCGTCGGCGACTTCAACGACTGGAACGGCGAGGGCCACTCCCTCCGCAACCTCGGGACGACCGGGGTCTGGGAGATCTTCGTCCCGGGCGTCGAGCCCGGAGCCTCCTACAAGTTCGACCTGCTCTCGCGCGACGGCCACTGGGTACGCAAGGCCGACCCGATGGCCCGCGCCACGGAGGTGCCGCCTGCGACCGCCTCGAAGGTCCCCGTCTCGCACCACCAGTGGGGCGACTCCGGCTGGATGGAGAAGCGAGCCTCGGTCGATCCGCACACGCAGCCGCTCAGCGTCTACGAGATGCACCTCGGCTCCTGGCGTCCGGGACTGGGCTACCGCGACCTCGCGGACCCGCTGATCGAGTACGTCACCGAGCTCGGCTTCACGCACGTGGAGTTCATGCCGCTCGCCGAGCACCCGTTCGGCGGCTCCTGGGGCTACCAGGTCACCGGCTACTACGCCGCCTCGAGCCGCTTCGGCACGGCCGACGACCTCAAGTACCTGATCGACCGTCTGCACCAGGCCGGCATCGGCGTCATCGTCGACTGGGTGCCCGGGCACTTCCCCAAGGACGACTTCGCCCTCGCCCGCTTCGACGGCGAGCCGCTCTACGAGCACCCGGACTGGCGCCGCGGTGAGCAGATGGACTGGGGCACCTACGTCTTCGACTTCGGGCACACCCAGGTGCGCAACTTCCTCGTCGCGAACGCCCTGTTCTGGCTCGAGGAGTTCCACGTCGACGCCCTGCGAGTGGACGCCGTCGCCTCGATGCTCTACCTCGACTACTCCCGCAAGGAGGGCGAGTGGCTGCCGAACCAGTACGGCGGACGCGAGCACCTCGAGGCGATCAGCTTCCTCCAGGAGGTCAACGCCACGGCCTACAAGCTGCACCCCGGCATCATGATGATCGCCGAGGAGTCGACGAGCTGGCCCGGCGTCACCCAGCCCACCAGCTCCGGCGGCCTCGGCTTCGGGCTCAAGTGGAACATGGGCTGGATGCACGACTCGCTCGACTACATGGCGAACGACCCGCTCTGGCGCCAGTACCACCTGGGCGAGATCACCTTCTCGTTCGTCTACGCCTTCAGCGAGAAGTTCGTCCTGCCGATCAGCCACGACGAGGTCGTGCACGGCAAGGGCTCGCTGATCCAGAAGATGCCGGGCGACCACTGGCAGCAGCTCGCGAACGTGCGCGCCTACCTCGCCTTCATGTGGGCCCATCCCGGCAAGCAGCTGCTCTTCATGGGCCAGGAGTTCGGCCAGTACTCCGAGTGGAGCGAGGAGCGGGGCCTGGACTGGTGGATCCTCGATCAGCCGAGCCACCGCGGTCTCTGGAGCCTCGTCGGTCAGCTGAATCGCGTGTACCGCGACTCGCCGTCGCTCTGGGAGCTCGACCACGAGCAGTCGGGCTTCGAGTGGATCGACGGCGGCGCGGCGGCGGCCAACGTCGTCTCGTTCCTGCGCAAGGACAGCGAGGGTCGCCCGATCGCCGTCATCGCCAACTTCTCGGGCTCGCCCGTGCACGGCTACCGCGTGAGCCTGCCCACGGCCGGCCGCTGGGAGGAGCTCGTCAACACGGACGCCGAGATCTACGGCGGCAGCGGAGTCGGGAACTTCGGAGCGGTCGAGGCTCGCGAGGAGCCGTGGGCCGGCCGCCCGGCTTCCGCCGAGCTGGTCCTGCCCCCGCTGGCCGTGCTCTACCTGCGACCCGCCGACTGATCGGTCCCCGCACGGAAGAGGCCGCCCGCCGCGACGATCGTCGCGAGCGGGCGGCCTCTCGGCGTTCCGGCCGGCGTCAGTAGAGGAGGCCGGTGAGCCGGGCCCGAGCCTTGGTGACGCGCGGGTCGGTCTGGCCGACGATCTCGAAGAGCTCCAGGAGACGAGCGCGGACGGCGGCCTTCCCCTCGGCGTCGAGGCGCGGGAACATCGAGAGCAGTCGGTCGAAGGCGTCCTCGACGTGGCCACCCGAGACGTCCAGGTCGGCGACGGCGAGCTGCGCGTCGAGGTTCGACGGCTCGGCCGCGGCGGTCGAGCGGATGTCGTCGAGCGTGCGGCCCTGGAGGCGGGCCAGCAGCCGCACCTGGGCGAGACCGGCGACGGCGAGGTCGTCGCGCGGGTTCTGCGCGATGGCGGTCTCGTACTCGGTGATCGCCGCGGCGTAGTCGCCCCGGTCGATCGCGTCGTAGGCCTCCTGGTGGTGCGGCGGCAGCGGCTCCGGCTCGGGCTCCGCGCCCTCGGCGGGAGCGGCTCCCTCCACCGGCACCGTGCCCGTCACACCGTTCTGAGCCGCGAGCTGGAGGACCTGCTCGAGCAGGTCGCGCAGCTGCTCCTCGGCGACGAGGCCGCTGAACAGGGGCACCGGGCGGCCGCCGATGATCGCGGCGACCGTCGGCACGGACTGCACCTGGAACGCCTGCGCCAGCTGCGGGCTCGACTCCACATCGACCCCGACGAGCACGAACGCGCCGGCGTACGAGACGACGACCTTCTCGAGCAGCGCGGTCATGCTCTGGCTCTGGTCCGACCAGGAGCCGCGCAGGTCGACGATCACCGGCACGCGCGACGAGAGCTGGACCACCTGGTCGAACTCGGCGTCGCCGGCGGTCAGCAGCAGCGGATTCGCGCCGGGCGCGCCTCCGGGAGCGGCGGGCGCGGCCGGGGCGCCGGCGGAGGCGGCGGGCGGGGTGCGGCGGTTCACCAGCGACGAGAGGTCGACGGCGCCGCGGAGGTTTCCGGGCAGGGGCGGGACGGTGCTCACGGCAGCTGCACCACCGAGACGAGTCCCTGGCTCCATCCGAGCATCACGATCTTCTCCTCCGATCCGACGGGCGGTACGTAGAACAGCAGTTGGTATCCGTAGGTGGTCTCGATGCCGGTCGTCGACTTGTCCGTGCCCAGCAGGGTCTGCGAGGCGCCGGAGGTCGAGACGGTCGAGCCCTCGGCAGTGGGGCGGACGGTCGACGTCTCGGCGATGCTCGCCGCGACGAGGGCCCCCGAGTCGTTCGTCGCGAGCGCGATCGTCGGCGACGTGCCGGCGGCGTTCGAGAACTCGATCGAGGCGGTGTCCGGCAGCGCCTCGCGGTCGGCGTTCTTCTTGTCGACGCCGACCTGCCCCCGGAGGGTGTCGCCGTCGGCCGCGAAGAGCTCGGCGTACTGGCTCGAGTCGCCGTTGGCGAGCACGTCCGCGTACGCGGAGCCGACGGTCTGCGGGGCGAGCTTCATCAGGCGCGAGTCGGGCGCCACGATCGACGTGCCGACGGTGACGGGCGCGACGTCGGGGATGCGCGCGTTGGCCTCGAGCGAGATGGCGTAGTCGACCTTGTAGTCGACGCGCGGGCTCGCCTGGCTCATCATCAGCGCGATCGGGGCCTGGGTGGTGTCCGTCGAGTTCTGCACGACGGCGGTGACCAGGCGCGGCCACGACTCCGTGTCCTGCGGGAGCACCAGGCTCACCGGGGAGGCCGGGATCGTCTGCGGGGGGTCGATGGTCCCGCCCTTGGCGACGACGTCGTAGTTGGTGGTGCGCTCGGTGAGCGCCTCGCCCTGGAAGCGCTCGGCCAGGATCCCGGCGTCCCGGGCGGCGTCGGCGCGCGACGCGACATCGGCGACCTCGGCGACGACGGCCTCCGCCTGCTGCGTGGTGACCACGGGGGTCGGCTCGGCCGAGACCGGCTCTGCCCCCGCGGTCGCCGTGGCGGACGCGGTCGGCGCCTCGCTCGCGCCCGCGGCGAGATCAGGCCAGTAGTCGGAGCTGCAGCCGGAGAGGAGGACCGTCGTCCCGAGGACGACGGGCAGCACCAGGGCGGCCCGGCGGCGCGAGGGCGCCGGCGACGCCGTGGAGGCCTGGATCCCGGCACGCGGCCGGGGGCGGCGGGCACCGCGGGGGATCCGGCCCTGCGGTCCCTTCCGGCGCGGGCCGTGCTGGCGGCGCAGGTGGACGAAGGCCCAGATGTAGAGGACGAGGCCGAGGAGGAGGAACACGGCTCCTCCGAGCAGCAGCGGGCCGGCGAGGGGCGTCGCGGTGTCCACGGGCCAGCTGACGCGCACGGAGTCGGCTGCCGGCGCGGTGCCGTCGCTCGCGATGAGGATGGAGACGTCCTCCGGCACGTCGAGCGCCAGGGTCACGCTGCCGCTCCCCTCGAACTCCTCGAGCCAGAGGTCGGAGCCGCGCGGATCGACGACCGCCGCGTCGGCGGTCTCGACGTCGGAGGAGAGCTGGACGCGCTCCCCCGTCTCCTCCGCGGAGGTGAGGGAGTCGTCGGCGCGCTCGTAGCCGATGGCGTCGTAGCTCGAGCCGCCCACCCAGCCCAGCACGTCGGAGGTCCGGGCGTAGGCGACGACGAGGTCGCCGCTGCCCTCGACCGTGATCGTCTGGCGTCCCGGGTTGGCGCCCAGGGTGCTGCCGTCGATCACCGCGTAGGGAGCGGAGGAGTCGAGCGCGGTCTCGGCGGTGAGGGACTCCGGAGGAGCCCAGACCGTCCGCTGACCGATGCCGAGCACGATCATCGCGGCAGCGATGACGGTGGCGATGATGGCGAAGACGAACCGCACGAAAGAACTCCTCCTGCGTTGCCGGATCGGGGTGACGGCCGGGGCCGGCTCGGGGTACGCAGCCGGACCGGGGCGCGACGGCAACAGACAAAGACAGTCCACGATAGCCGATGCCCTCGCTCCGATGCCCGGGAGAAGCCGAGAGTGCGGCCCGGGCGGCGCGCGGTGCGGGTGTCGCCCCGGCCGCGGCCTCCGCGCTGAATACACTTTCCGAGTGCCGCGAGCCCCACCGCGGTCCTGCTCTGAAGGAGACGACGTGGCGAACGACGAGGCCGAATTCACCCAGGTGTTCCGTGGCTACGACCGGGACGAGGTCGACAAGGCCGTCCAGGGCCTGCGCCGCGAGCTCATCCACTCGAACACCCAGGCGGCCGAGAGCGGCCGCGAGGTGAAGCGCCTGTCCTCCCGGATCGAGGGCCTCGAGAAGGAGCTGCAGCAGGTCGGCACTCCCACCTACGCCGGCCTGGGCGCCAAGCTCGAGCACACCCTGCGCGTGGCCGAGGAGCAGTCCGAGCGGATCATCGCCCAGGCCGAGAACGACGCCTCCGCCCTCCGCCGATCCACCCGCGACGACGGCGACCGCATCCTCCAGGAGGCGCGCGACGAGGCCGAGCGCCTGGTGACCGAGGCGCGCCGCCGTGCGGACCGGACCCGCGACGATTCCGAGGCGCAGGCCGCGGCGACGCTCGGCAAGGCCGCCGACGACCGCGACGTGATGACGCAGGACGCCGTCCGCGAGGCCGCCGCGATCCGCGGCACCGTGGCGACCGAGGCCGCCGAGACCCGCGCCACCGCGAAGCGCGAGGCCGCCGCGATCCGCTCCGAGGCCGAGCGCGAGGCTGCGGAGATGCGCGCCGTCGCCGCCCGCGAGATCGAGGTCGCCCGCGCCGAGGCCGCCCGCCTCGCCCAGGCCAACGAGCTCCTGCGGGCCGAGGTCGCCTCCGAGGTCGACCGGCTCCGGGCGGCCGTCGAGGCCGAGGTCGCCCAGGCGCGCGCGGCGGTCGAGGCCGAGGTGCTCTCGACCCGCGCCGCGCTCGACGCCGAGGTCGCCGCCGCCCGCGCCGAGGGCGCCCGCGAGATCGCCGACCAGCGCACCCGGCTCACCCAGGAGCGCGCCGAGGCCGTCGCCGTGCTCGACGCCGAGCTGGCGGGCCTGCGTGCCGCGTCCGCCGACGAGGCCGCTGCGCTCTCGCGCGAGGTCGAGCAGGCCCGGATCGACCTGGTGGTCGAGCTCGCCGCGCGCCGCGAGGAGGCCGACCGCGACGACCTGCTCCGCCACCAGGAGGCCGTCGCGCAGACCCAGCGCTACCTCGACGAGTCGAACCTGCAGCTCGCCGACGCCATCCGACGCGCGAACGACAAGCGCCTCGAGGCGGACGCCCTCCGCAGCGACGCCCTCGACGACACGACGCGACTGCGCCGGAAGGCCCAGGACGACTCCGACGCCCTCCTCGACGACGCGCGCGACCAGGCGCAGAAGCTCGTCGCGGACGCGGAGCGCCGCAGCCGCGAGCTGATGGACACCGCCGAGCGGCGCCTCGACGAGATCCGCACCGAGCGCGACGCGATCGCCGGCTACGTGTCGGGACTGCGCGGGCTCATCGGCCACATCGACGGACTCGCGGACGACAGCGACGGCGACGACTCCGACGGCAGCGGCTCCGACGGCGGCTCGTCCAGCCGCTAGGCGGTCGCTGGGCGGGCGGGCTCAGCCGAGCTCGCCCGCCCACTCCGTCGGCAGCGGGGACGAGGCGGGCGCGACCACGCGCACGATCTCGTCGAGGACGCGCCGGGTCTGCGCCTCGCCGACCCAGAGGTGCTTCCCGCCCTCCACGGCGACGAGGTCCAGCTGCGGCACGCTCGCGAAGCGCTCGGCGGCCGCCTCCGGCCGCAGGTAGTCGTCGAACTCCGGGACGAGCGCCACGAGCGGTCGGCCGTCCTCGCCCCAGGCGGCGACCTCCTCCGCGCTCGTGCGGTGCAGCGGCGGCGAGAGCAGGATCGCTCCCTCGACGGGGTGCTCCCTCCCCCACTTCAGCGCGAGCTCGGTGCCGAAGGACCAGCCGACCAGCCAGGGGTGCGGCAGTCCGCGCTCCGCGACGAGCGCCAGGGCTGCGGCGACGTCGGCGCGCTCCTCGGTGCCGTGTCCGAACGTGCCCTCGCTCGTGCCGCGCGGCGACGCAGTGCCGCGGGTGTTGAAGCGGAGGACCGCCAGATCGGCGAGCGCGGGCAGGCGGGCGGCGGCCTTCCGCAGGATGTGCGAATCCATGAAGCCGCCGTGGGTGGGCAGCGGATGCAGGGTGACCAGGGTCGCGACCGGCTCGTGCTCCAGGGGCAGCGCGAGCTCCCCGACAAGGGTCAGCCCGTCGGCGGTGTGCAGCTCGACGTCCTCGCGGCGGGCGGGGAGGACGACGCCTCCGCGGATCTCGTGGGTCATCGTGCTCCTCGGATTCTCCAGCAGTGCGTGTGCCAGTGACGGCGGCCGGCCAGGTCGGCCGCGTCGCCGAGCGCGCCGTCGGCCCGCCAGGTGACCAGGTGCGGCTGGCCGATGTCGATGGTGAGCCCGCAGCCCGGGCAGAGGTAGTTCTTCACGGCCCGCGCTGCGGAGACGGGCTGGACGTTCCACTCCCGGCCGGCGTGGGTCTCGGTGCGCCGGAATCCGGCGAGCATCTGCGACAGGTCGCGCTGCTCGTCGTCGTCGTCACGGCGGCCGCCCCGGGGTCTGTTGCTGCGCGGCATCCCCCCAGTCTAGGAGGCCGCCGCCGTGCCCCTTCCGTCAGTGGGAGCTGTCGTCCATCTCGAGCCGGGTCTCCTCGGCGTCGAGCATCAGCTGCGCCCGCCGCAGCGTCCGCGAGGAGTAGACCCCGCGCCCCCGGGCGTCCAGCAGTGCCTCCCGCTCGGCGAGCAGGACCGCTCGGCGCAGCCGCAGGTACTGCGCGTGCGGGCCGAGCGGCGCGTCCTCCGCACGGCCGACCTGCTCCCACGCCACCTGCGAGCGGGTCAGAGTGTCGCGGCGCACGCGCTCGAGCACTCGCTCGCCCGCCTCGCCGTCGGGCAGCTCCGCCACCGCCTCGGGCAGGGCCTGGATGCCCGTGGCCGCGACCTCGTCGAGCAGCGTCGCGAGCTCGCGGCGGTCGGCCTCTCCGTCGGTGCCCTGGATGCCGGTGAGCCGGATCAGCGCGGGGAGCGTCGCACCCTGCAGGAGCAGCGTCACGACGGCGACGGTGAAGGCGATCAGGATCAGCTGGGAGCGGTAGGGAGTCTCGTCCGGCAGCGACTGGGCCGCGGCGAGCGTGACCACGCCGCGCATCCCGGACCAGGACAGGACGACTCCTCCGCGCCAGCCGAACGCCTCGCTCGTGGTCGCGGCCAGATCGGTCTCGCGCCGGAGGTAGAGCCGCTCCGCTCTCACCTGCCGCCGCCGGAAGCGCTCGTCGCTGGTGGCGCTGTTGCGCAGTCGCATGAGGCCCACCGCCAGCCGCCGGTTGATCCGCTCCGCCCGCCGACCGGAGCTGCGCAGCCACAGGAGCAGCGGCCACACGAAGAGGGCCCGCAGCACGATCAGGATGACCACGGTGGCCAGACCCAGCAGCACCGCGGTGCCCACTCCGAACTCGCCCGGGTCCACGACCCCGGAGACGATCGCCTTGATCTCGGCGCCCATGAGCAGGAAGACGCCGTTCTCGAGCAGGAACTGCGCCGTCCGCCAGTTCACCCGCTCGCTGATCCGCGACTGCGGCGAGAGGAAACGCGCGCTGTTGTGCCCCGTGTAGATCCCGGTGACCACGACGGCGAGCACCCCGGACGCGCCCAGCTCCTCGGCCGGGATGTAGGCCAGGAACGGCACGGCGAAGGACACGGCGGTGTCGAGCACCGGGTCCCGCAGCTTCGAGCGAACGAAGACGGTGAGCACGCCCATCACCAGTCCGAGGACGATCGCCATCAGGACGGAGTAGACGAAGAGGACCCCCACCTCGCCCACGTCGATCGCGTCGGTCGTGACGGAGGCGCCGACCACGGCCGCCGCAGCCGTCGCGGCGCGCAGCAGCACCAGCGCCGACGCGTCGTTCACGAGGCTCTCGCCCTCGAGCACCGTCACCAGGCGGGGCGGGAGACCGAGCTTCTTGCCGATCGAGGTCGCGGCCACCGCGTCGGTCGGGCTCACGACGGCGCCCAGAGCGATCGCTGCGGGCAGGCTCAGATCGGGGAACACGAGGTAGAGGAAGCCGCCGACCACGAGGGCGGTCACGACGACCAGCAGCACCGAGAGCCCGAAGATCGAGCGCAGGTTCCGCCGGAAGTCGGTGAGGGGCACCTGGATCGCGGCCGAGTACAGCAGCGGCGGCAGCACGCCCGCGAGGATCAGCTCAGGCTCGACCTCGATGTCCGGGACCCCGGGGAGGTAGGACGCGCCGATACCGATGACGACCAGGAGCAGCGGTGCGGCGATCCCGAGGCGGCTCGAGAACCGCGCGACGGTGACGACCGTGATGATCCCGACGACCCCGAGCAGCGCGTAATCCACGGCACCAGGGTAGCGAGAGCCTCAGCCCGCCGGACGCGGCGCCGAGCGGAGGGGAACGATCAGTACCAGCCGACCGACTCGGAGTGGGCCCAGGCACCGCAGGGCGAGCCGTAGCGGCCGGAGATGTAGCCGAGGCCCCAGGTGATCTGGGTGCTCGCGTTGGTCGCCCAGTCGGAGCCGGCCGACGCCATCTTGCTGCCGGGGAGTGCCTGCGGGATACCGTAGGCACCGCTGGACTTGTTCTCGGCGTAGACGTTCCAGCCGGACTCGCGGTTCCAGAGGAGGACGAGGCAGTCGTACTCGCTGTCGGCCCAGCCGCGCTGCACGATCATGTCGTACGCGATCGCCTTCGCGGATCCGGGATCCGGAGCGGCGGCGCGCTGGACGGGAGCGGCGGTCTCGGCCTCGGCGGAGCCCGACTCCTCCTCGTCGACGGTCGCGGAGGCGGTCTGAGTCTCGGACGGAGTGGGCGTCGGGGTCGGAGTGGGCGTCGGCTTCGCCTCGGCGCCGAACGAGTCGCGCTGGACGGTCCGCTCGACGGCGTCCGCGACGACGAGCCGCTGCGCGGAGTCGCCGTTGAAGCGCGCCGGGGCCTGGTAGTAGGGGGAGGCGACCGCGCCGCTGGACGGATCGACGACGTTCACCATGGCGAACGCGATCGACGCCGTGAAGGCCAGCACCGTCACCGGGATCCGAGCCCAGGAGCGCCGCACCGGGGTCTGGTGCGGGACCGCCGGGCGACCGCTGGTGCGGTTCGCGGGCGTGTGGGCGACGGAGGTCTGAGGATGCTGAGCCACGATTACGAAAGCATAACGGACGATGACCTGATCGGCCAGCAGATCCGGCTCCGGTCAGCGGACCGCCAGCATCACATCGACGACCGTGTCGAGCAGCAGGTCGACCTGCGCCTCGGCGTACCCGCCGCGCTGCGGGGCGAAGGAGACGGTCCGCACGTCGTCCACGGTCAGCACCGATCCGTCGCGGAAGTACCCGGAGATCCGGTCGGCGAAGGCGTCGACCTGGCGGATGTTGTAGCCCGTCGTGAGAGCGCCGGCCCGGGTGAACCGCTCGCGGGGAGCGCGGGCCAGCCGGTTCACGATCTCCTGGGCGGTCGACCGCGCGTCCGCGAGCCACGCCTCCTCGCCCCGGGCCGCGATCGCGTACTGGCGCTCCCGCAGGGCGAAGGCGTCCTCGAGGCGCTCAAGCGCCGCATCGACGTGGGGCGCGGAGTAGCCGCCCTTGCGCAGGGTGAACGCGGTGTGGCGCAGGTCGGCGGCGCGGAGGTCCGCCGGTCCCCCGGAGAGCTGCGAGTAGGCCTCGCGCGCCGACGCGAGGAAGGAGTCGACCTCAGCCGTGTCGTAGCCGGGACGGGACTCGCGGGCTCGGGGGAAGGGAGCGGTCATCCCGACATCATGCCAAGCCGCGCGCCGGGAGCGGAATCGGCACGCCCCGGCGAGGCGTGCGCTCAGTGGGCGAAGAGGAAGTACAGCACGTAGGCCGCTGCGGCCGACGGCAGGATCGAGTCCAGCCGGTCGAGGACTCCCCCGTGGCCGGGCAGCCAGGAGCTCATATCCTTGATGCCGATGTCGCGCTTGATCAGCGACTCGGCGAGGTCGCCGAGCGTCGCGGTGAGCAGCACCACGGCCCCGAACACCGCACCGACCCACCAGGGCTGGCCGAGCATCAGCAGGGCGAGCAGGACGCCGACGACGATCCCCGCTACGGCCGCACCGGCGAACCCCTCCCAGGTCTTCTTCGGGCTGATCCGCGGTGCCATCGGGTGCTTGCCCCAGGTGAGTCCGCTCACGTAGGCGCCGGTGTCGACGACGATCACGAGCACCAGGAACGCGAACGCCCAGAGCTGGCCGCCGGGCTCGGCGACGAGACGGATCGCGAAGGCGCCGAGGAAGGTCGTGTAGCCCTGGACGAACGCGCCGAGGCCGATGTCGAGGGCGAGGTCCCTCCGGCTGGAGGCGGTGCGCCGGAAGAGCTGCTCCCCCAGCCGCCAGAGGCCGACGAGGACGGATCCGCCGAGGACCGTGGCCCACGCGGCGCCGAGGCCGCCGTAGTAGGCGGCCGGCACGGCGACGACCGCCACGATCCCGGTCGGGATGCGCGGGATGTCGCGACCGGCGTGGCGCAGGGCGTTCGAGAGCTCCAGCGCCGCGAGCAGCACCACCACCCCCGCGAGCACCATGAAGAGCTCCTTGACCAGGAGGAGGCTGACGACCATCGCACCGCCGCCGAGGAGTCCGATCGCGGTCGCCGACACGAGGTTCCGGCCCGAGCGCGCGGTCAGGCGGTCGTTCGTCGCCTCGAGCTGGGCGCGGGTCGCCTCGAGCTGGCGCTCGACGTCGGCCCGGCCCTGCTGGGCGCGCGCACGCAGCGCGTCGCGGGTGACCATCCGGGATCCCCGGGCACCCGGGACGTGCGGAGACGGTCTCTTCTCGCCGCCCTCGGGTCCTTCGGGGATCTCGGGCACCGCTACACCTCGAGCAGTTCGGATTCCTTGCGCTTGAGCGCCTCGTCGATCGCGTCGACGTGCTGCTTCGTGAGCGCCTCGAGCTCCTTCTCGCCGCGGGCGAGCTCGTCGTCGCCGATGTCGCCCTTCAGCGCGTCGAGGTCGTCCTTGCCCTTGCGGCGGATGTTGCGCACCGCGATCTTGGCGTCCTCGGCCTTGGTGCGGACGATCTTGACGAATTCCTTGCGGCGCTCGGCGGTGAGCTCCGGCAGGGTCACGCGGATGATCGTGCCGTCGTTGGTCGGGTTCGCGCCGAGGTTCGGCATGTCCCGGATGGCCTGCTCGATGTCGCGCAGCGAGCCCTTGTCGTAGGGCGTCAGGACGAGCGTGCGGGCCTCCTGGTTCTGCATCGAGGCGAGCTGCGACAGCGGCGTCGGGGTGCCGTAGTAGCTCACCAGCACCTTCTGGAACATGCCGGGGTTCGCGCGTCCGGTGCGGACCGTGGAGAAGTCCTCCTTGGCGACCTCGACGGCCTTGCGCATCTTGGTCTTCGCGTCGGCCAGTACATCCGAGATCACAGGGAGCTCCTTAAGAGAGGGAAGTGGTCAGTCTAGTTCGAGACGAGCGTGCCGAGCTCGGCACCGCGGATGGCCTTCGCGACGTTGCCCGAGGGCTCCATGCCGAAGACCTGCATCGGCATGCCGTTGTCCATGCAGAGGCTGAACGCGGTGGAGTCGACCACCTTGAGGCCCCGCTGGAGCGCCTCCTGGTAGGTCAGCGCGTCGAGCTTCTTCGCGTCGGGGTTCGTCCGCGGGTCGGCGTCGTACACGCCGTCCACGCCGTTCTTGGCGACGAGGACCACGTCGGCGTGCGTCTCGAGCGCGCGTTGCGCGGCGACCGTGTCGGTCGAGAAGTACGGGAGTCCGGCGCCGGCGCCGAAGATGACGACGCGGCCCTTCTCCATGTGCCGGATCGCCCGGCGGGGGATGTAGGGCTCCGCGACCTGCGTCATCGCGATCGCTGACTGCACGCGCGTCTCGGCGCCCGCCTGCTCGAGGAAGTCCTGGAGGGCGAGGGCGTTCATCACCGTGCCCAGCATGCCCATGTAGTCGGCCCGGCCGCGGTCCATGCCGCGCTGCGAGAGCTCGGCTCCGCGGAAGAAGTTGCCGCCGCCGACGACCACCGAGATCTCCACCTCGGTCGCGGCATCGGCGATCTCGCGCGCCAGGGCGCTGATCACGTCAGGGTTCACGCCGAGCGTGCCGGCTCCGAACGCCTCCCCCGACAGCTTCAGAAGCACCCTGCGGCGCTTGCCCGTCGTCATCGCATCCGTCTCCGTCATGGACGTTTCCTCCCGTAGACCCGTACAAACCTATCCCGCGCGGAGCGGGCCCCGCGACCACGCCCGGGACCGCCCCGGGCAGAGCGAAGGGAGCCCGGGTCGACTGAACGACCCGGACTCCCTCCTGCAGTGCTGTTAGGCGCCGACCTTGAAACGGGCGAAGCCCGACACGGTCAGGCCCGCGTCGCTCAGGACCTTGCTGACGGACAGCTTGTTGTCCTTCGCGTAGTCCTGGTCGAGCAGGGCGACCTGCTTGAAGTACGCGTTCACGCGTCCCTCGATGATCTTCGGCAGGGCGGCCTCGGGCTTGCCCTCGCCGCGCGAGATCTCCTCGACGATGCGGCGCTCGTTGTCGACCTCGGACTGCGGCACGTCCTCGCGCGAGAGGTAGGACGGGTTCGCGAACGAGATGTGCTGGGCGACGGAGCGCGCGGTCTCGGCGTCCTCACCCGCGTAGCCGACGACCACGCCGACCTGCGGGGGCAGGTCCTTGTTCGTCTTGTGGAGGTAGATCGCGAAGTGCTCGCCCGAGACGGAGGCCACGCGGCGCAGCTCCACCTTCTCGCCGAGGATCGCGGCCTCGTCGTTGATGAGGTCGGCGACGGTCTTGCCGTCGGCGGGGGCCGCGAGGGCCTCCTCGACCGTGGTGGAGCCGGCGGCGACCACCGCGGCGAGCACGGCGTCGGCGAGGGCGATGAACTTCGTGCCCTTGGCGACGAAGTCGGTCTCGCAGGCGAGCTCGATCATCGTGGCGACGCCGTCCTTCTCGGCGGCGGCGACGAGGCCCTCGCTCGTCGAGCGGTCGGCGCGCTTCGCGTTGCCCTTGGCGCCCTTGAGGCGGAGGATCTCTACCGCCTTGTCCAGGTCGCCGTCGGCCTCGACCAGCGCGTTCTTCGTGTCGACCATGCCGGTACCGAGCTGCTCGCGCAGCGTCTTGACGTCAGCGAGGCTGAAATTTGCCATGTTCTCGGAACTCCTCTTGGTTCGGAAACCCTGTGGCGCCGTCACTCGCGGCGGGCTCACGGGAGGAGCCCAGCACGCCGAGGTGACGGCGGTTCTTACTCGTGGTGAACGTGCACCGACCGAGCGGGGGCCGGACGACCGCGGGTGCGGCGTCCGACCCCCGTCACGGAACGGGGTGTCAGGCGGTGGCGGTCTCGTCGGTCGAGGTCGCGGCGGCGTCGGCCTCGGGGGCCTCCTCCGCGGCGGGGGTCTCGGCCTCGACGACGGCCTCGTCGGCGGTCTCGGCCTCGGCGTCGGCGACCTTCTCGGTCTCCGCGCCGGCCTGCTCGTTCGGCTCCTGCACGTCGGCGGCGGGCGCACCGGTGGAGAGCAGCTCCTGCTCCCACTCGGCCAGCGGCTCGACGGCGGAGACGTTGCCCTCGGCCTCGGGCTTCTGGTGGCGCTGGATGAGGCCCTCGGCCGCGGCATCGGCGACGATGCGGGTGAGCAGGCTCACCGAGCGGATCGCGTCGTCGTTGCCCGGGATCGGGTACTGGACCTCGTCCGGGTCGCAGTTCGTGTCGAGGATGCCGATGACCGGGATGCCCAGCTTCTTGGCCTCGTCAATCGCGAGGTGCTCCTTCTTGGTGTCGACGACCCAGAGGGCCGACGGCGTCTTCGAGAGGTTGCGGATGCCGCCGAGCGACTTGTGCAGCTTGTCGAGCTCGCGCTTCTTGATGAGGAGCTCCTTCTTGGTGAAGCCGCTCTTCGACGTGTCGTCGAAGTCGAGCTCCTCCAGCTCCTTCATGCGGGCGAGGCGCTTCGAGACCGTCTGGAAGTTGGTCAGGAGGCCGCCGAGCCAGCGCTGGTTCACGTAGGGCTGGCCGACGCGGGTCGCCTGCTCCGAGATCGCGTTCTGCGCCTGCTTCTTGGTGCCGACGAAGAGGATGGTGCCGCCGTGGGCGACCGTCTCCTTGACGAAGTCGTAGGTCTTGTCGATGTAGGCCAGCGACTGCTGGAGGTCGATGATGTAGCTGCCCGAGCGCTCGGTCAGGATGAAGCGCTTCATCTTCGGGTTCCAGCGACGGGTCTGGTGCCCGAAGTGGACGCCGCTGTCGAGCAGCTGGCGCATGGTGACGACTGCCATGAGTCGTTCTCCTTGTCTCGGGGCCCGGGCGCACGACGGCGCCGAACTCCCGTTCGGTTGTCTGCGACGGCCGGTCGGCACGTCGCCCTGGCGCCCGGCGCACTCCCGCCCCGGCCGCGTGAGCGGAAAGGGACCGTGGGGAGCGGAGGCCGAATGGGCGCGCGTAGTCACCCCGACGAGCGAGGTGCTCCGTGGAGTCTAGCACCAGGACGGCCGCCTCCCCCGCTGCTGCGGGAGGGCGGCCGTCGGGGCGCGGGAGGCCGGTGCTACTTGCGCGCCGACTTCATCACGGTGCGGATGTGCAGGGTGTCCATCTCCTCCAGCGAGCGGCCCTTGGTCTCGGGCACGAACATGAAGACGAACACGAACGAGATCGCCGCGAAGGCGGCGTAGAGGCCGTAGGCCAGGGTGAGCGACACGTCCTGCGAGAGGATCGGGAAGGTCACCGTGATGGCGAAGTTCGCGATCCACTGGGCCGAGGCCGCCAGGCCGAGCGCGGCCGCTCGGATCCGGTTCGGGAAGATCTCGCCGAGGAGGACCCACACCAGCGGGCCCCAGGTCGCACCGAAGAAGACGACGAACGCGTTCGCCGAGACGAGGGCGATCGGCCCCCACGCGCCGGGCAGCGAGACGTCCTCTCCGCTGATCGTCGACTGGCTGAAGGCGATGGCCATCAGTGCGAGCGAGACGGCCATGCCGGCCGATCCGACCAGCAGCAGCGGCTTCCGGCCGACCTTGTCGACCAGGAAGATCGCCACGAAGGTGACGACGACGTTCACGACCGAGGTGAAGACCGAGATCGCGAAGGAGTTGGACTCGTCGAATCCGACCGCGCTCCAGAGAGAGGTGGAGTAGTAGAAGATCACGTTGATGCCCACGAACTGCTGGAACACCGACAGCAGGATGCCGACCCAGACCACCGGGAGCAGGCCGAGGGCGGGGCCGCGGAGGCTGGAGCGCTTCGCGTTCTCGGAGTCCTCGTCGATCTTCTTCTGGATGTCCGCGAGCGCCTCGTCGACCTCGTCGCGCGGCGTGACCGTCGCGAGCACCGCGCGGGCGTCCTCGGAGCGGCCGCGGGTCGCGAGGTAGCGGGGCGACTCCGGCAGGGTCAGGGCCAGGAGGCCGTAGATGACCGCAGGCACGGCACAGGCGATGAACATCCAGCGCCACGCGGCGACGCCGAACCAGAAGGGCTCGGAGGCGCCGTCCGCGCCGTTCGCGATGAGGGTGTCCGAGAGCAGGGCGGCGAAGATGCCGAGCGTGATCGCCAGCTGCTGCAGCGACGCGAGGGCTCCGCGGATGGCCTTGGGCGCGATCTCCGAGATGTAGGTCGGAGCGATCACGGAGGCGATGCCGATGCCGAGGCCGCCGACCACGCGCCAGAGCACGAGGTCCCAGACCGCGAACGCTGCGCCGGCGCCGATGGAGGAGATGAAGAAGAGCCCGGCGCCGAGCAGCATGACCTTGATGCGGCCCCAGCGGTCGGCGAGGCGGCCCGCGAGGTACGCGCCGAGTGCGCAGCCGAGCAGCGCGGAGGCGACGGCGAAGCCGATCAGCGCGGCCGAGAGCTGGAACTCGCCCTGCACCGCCTCCACGGCACCGTTCACCACCGACGAGTCGAAGCCGAAGAGGAAGCCGCCGACCGCCGCCGCGATCGCGAGGCCGATCACCTTCCTCTTCAGCTTCGCCGCCGAGGGGTTCGGGATGTCCGCTCTCCCGCTGGTCGTGTCAGATCGTCCGCTGGTCATGGTCGTCTCCGATTCTCGCCGCCGGTGGGGGCGGGGTGCCGCTCCCGAGCCGGATCACCGGCACGTTACTCCTCGCCGCGGCACCGCCGGGACGGGTTGCGCTCTCCCCCGGCCGATGTCCTCCCTCCACAGCCGGGCCCGTCGCGCTCTCCTCCCCTGATCCGCTCGGCCGACCACCGGTCCCGGACCGGCTCCAGGAGGGTGGCCGCATGCTCCGATCCCGACTCCTGCGCCCGGGCGTGTTCGCCCTCGCCGCTCTGCTCGTCGGGGCGCCTCTCGGCGCCTCGCCCTCCGGCACCTCGTCCCCCGGCCGGTCCGACCCGCGGTGGACCTCCCCCGTCGCGGGCTTCTCCGTCGTGGAGCCGTGGGGCGCGCCAGCGCACCGCTACGCCCCCGGGCACCGCGGGATCGACCTCGCCGCAGCGGCCGGGCAGCCCGTGGTCGCCGTCGCTGCGGGTACCGTGTCGTTCTCGGGCAGGGTGGTCGACCGGTCCGTGGTGAGCATCGTGCACGCGGACGGTCTGGTCTCGACGGTCGAGCCGGTCGACGGATCGGTGACGGCCGGGCAGGTCCTCACCGCGGGCCAGCCCGTCGGAGCAGTGGGTGCGGGCGGCCACTGCGACGGGAGGTGCGTGCACCTCGGCGTCCGCGAGGGTGGCGACTACGTCTCGCCGATGCGGTTCTTCGGCGGGATCCCCCGGGCGGTGCTCCTGCCGATGGACGACATGGCGCAGGGTGTTCAGCGAGTGGCGCGGAAGGGTGCGTCCAGCGACTCGCGCGTCCGGTCAGGCGCGGGGGTGGGCGAGGCGGTAGGCGTCGCGGATCCGCTCGGTCGAGACGTGGGTGTAGATCTGCGTGGTGCCCAGGCTCGCGTGGCCGAGCAGCTCCTGGACGGCGCGGAGGTCGGCTCCGCCGTCGAGCAGATGGGTCGCCGCGGTGTGGCGGAGGGTGTGCGGACCGGACGGTCCGGAGCCCTGCCCGCCGTCGAGGAGCCTCGCCACCACGCCGTAGACCGTGCGCGGGGTGAGGCGCGCGCCCCGCCGTCCCAGCAGCAGGGCCCCGCTCCCGTCGCCGGTGGCGAGAGAGGGTCGGGCGCGCTCCAGGTAGTCGACGAGCGCCTCCTTCGCGGGGACGCCGAACGGGACGACCCGCTGCTTGGCGCCCTTGCCGGTGACGAGCACGGTGAGCCGGCCGAGATCGACGTCGCCCAGGTCGACGGCGACCAGCTCGGAGACGCGGATGCCGGAGGCATAGAGCAGCTCGACGATCGCGAGGTCCCGCAGCGCCACCGGGTCATCGGTCGCGCCTCGCGCCGCGACCGTGTCGAGCACCTGTTCCGCCTGCGGGAGCGTGAGGACCCGCGGCAGTGTCCGTCCCGACTTGGGCGTCTTGAGGCGTGCGGCGACGTCGACGGGGAGCCGCTCGGTCCGATGCGCCCAGGAGGAGAAGGAGCGGACGGCCGCGGTGCGCCGGGCGAGGGTCGCGCGGGCGATCCCCGACTCCGACTCTCGCCAGAGCCAGTCGCGCAGCAGCTCGAGGTCGAGCTCGGCGGTGAGGAGCCGCCCCTTCTCCTCCGTGTGGGCGATCAGGCGCGCCAGGTCGGAGCGGTAGCCCTTCGCGGTGGCGGGCGAGAGGGACCGCTCATCGAGGACGTACCGGAGGAAGTGCTCGACCGAGTCGGCGAGCGTCTCGCCGGTCATGATCCGTCCGGAATCCGCGACCAGAGGTCGATGCGCCCCTGCTCGTCGAGCCTCTCGAGCCGCTCGATCAGGTCGGTGCCGAACCGCGTCGCGATCGGGGCCGGTGCCGTCGGCACGAACGAGGCGGCCACCGTCTCCGGGTGGACGTGGACGAGCGAGAGGCTCTGCGCTCCGTCGACGCCGGCGAGCTCCCGCTCGGGCGCTCCGAGGTCCATCGTGTAGCTGGTGGCGCCGGCGACGAGCACGGGCACGCCCGCGAAGGTCGCAGCCGTGGGGTAGTGCAGGTGGCCGCCGAGGATCGCGCGGACGTCGGTTCCGCGCACCACCTCCTCGAGGCGGTCGATCCCCCGCAGCTCGAGCACGGTCATCGCGCCGAGCGGCGTGGGCAGCGGAGGGTGGTGCAGGGCGAGGATCGTCCCCAGCGGGGCCGGTGCGGCGAGCTCGTCCTTCAGCCAGGCCAGCTGGGCGTCGGTGAGGTCGCCGTGGTGGAAGCCGGGCACCGCGCTGTCGAGCGCGATGAGCCGGAGCCCGCCGAGGTCGACGACCTGGTCCACGGGTCCCGCGCCCGCCGGGTCCTGCCCGAGCAGCACCCGCCGGAACGCTCCGCGCTCGTCGTGGTTGCCCATCACCCAGACGATCGGGCAGCCGAACCGCTCGCCGACCGGGTCGAGCTGCTCGCGCACGAGCAGGTAGGCGTCCTCCTCGCCACGGTCCGCGACGTCCCCGGTGACGACGATCGCGTCCAGGCGTCCGCCGCGCTCGGCCAGCCGGCCGACCGCCTGCGCGAGGCGGGCGGCCGTGTCGACCTTCCCGTAGAGCGGAGCGCCGTCGGCCAGCAGGTGCGTGTCGCTCAGATGCGCGATGACCCTGTCGGCGGCGCGGAAGTGCCCGAGCTGCGGGCGCTCTCCGCCGTGTCCTGCTGCCGTGGCGTCCATGCCGCTCCCCTCGCCGATGCCCCTTCAGCGTAGGGCGGACCGCCGACAGCGCCGCGGCGGCGGGGCCGCTCACCCGGGCGCCCGCTCCCAGTCCCCGTCCTCGGAACGGTGGACGCGTCCGTCTGCGAGGAGCGCACCCAGCGCCGACAGTGCCGAATCGAGCGATTCCCCGGAGAGCCGGGCGACGGTTGCGGCGTCACAGCCTCCTTCGGATTCGACGACGGCCAGGACTCGCGCCTCAGCCGCGGTCAGCGCTCGGCACGATCCGTCGGCGTCGCCGACGGCGAGCAGTTCGAGCACATCCGCCGGCGAGGTGACGCAGGTCGCCGCGTACTCGCGGAGGAGCCGGTGGCAGCCGGCGGAGGAGGCACTGGTGACCGGGCCCGGGACCGCACCGAGGGGGCGGCCCAGGGCAGCCGCGTGGCCGGCGGTGTTCAGGGATCCGGAGCGGGCGCCGGCCTCGACGACGACGGTGCCCACGGTGGAGGCGGCGATGAGGCGGTTGCGCTGCAGGAATCGCCAGCGGGTGGGCGTGGTGCCCGGTGGGACCTCGGTGGCGACGGCGCAGCCGGGTGTGGCGATGATGCGGTGGAGGAGGTCGGCGTGGGCCGTCGGGTAGAGGCGGTCCGCTCCCCCGGCGAGGAAGGCGACCGTCCGGCCTCCGGAGCCGAGGGCGGCACGGTGGGCGACCGCGTCGATCCCGAAGGCACCGCCCGAGACGACGGAGACGCCTCGCGCCGCGACGCCCGCGGCGAGCTCGGCGGCCACGTGCTCGCCGTAACCGGTCGCAGCGCGGGCGCCGACGAGGGCGAGGCGGTGCGTCGGATCGAAGGCGGCGGGATCACCGCGCAGCCAGAGCAGGAGTGGCGCGTGCGGCCCGAGGTCGTCGAGCGACTCGGGCCACACGGGAGCCCCGGGCAGGAGCAGCCGGGCGCCGAGTCGCTCGGCGATCTCGAGACGTCGGAACAGGAGCCTGCGGTCCAGGCGCGGTCGCCAGCGCGCCAGCCCCGACTGCAGGGCGGCGACCTCGGAGTCGAGGGGCGCGGGTGCCGGGCCTTCTTCGTCGGAGGGAGCGCGATGCGGGGGCGCGAGGATCTCCTCCGCGGACGACGAGGACACGACGTGGGCGAAGGCCTCGGCCGCGCCGACCCTCTCGATGAGGAGGGCGGCGACGGAGTCGCCGGGCTCGGTCAGAGAGTTCCAGCCGCACCGGGCAGCAGCGTCGACGAGTGACCCCCGACCACCGTCAGACTCATCGGTCGCCTCGCCGTCGGCAGCTGACCGGGGCTCGGCTGGACCGCTCGGCAGCAGTCGGCGAACAGCGTCGAGCTCCGCTCCGTCGAAGAGCGCGTCGGGCCGGATCACGCGGCACCTCCTCGAAGGACGAGCGCGCGCGCGAGGTGGGCTGCTGACGGCCGGTCGGCTGCGTCGAGGTCCGCGAGCGTCCAGGCCAGGCGCAGGACCCTGTCGTAGCCGCGCATGGTCACCAGACCTCGCTCCAGAGCCCGGTCGAGCGTGCGGGACTCGGCACTGGTCGGGCGCACCGCGTCCGAGCGCAGCCAGGCGCCGGAGACCTCCGAGTTGAGCGTCCACGGCGTGGAGGCGAGGCGAGCCGCTGCGAGGGACCGCGCCGCGGCGACATGGGCGCGAGCCTGCGCCGTCGACATTCCGGACGTGTCTCGACGTGCGGCCAGCTGAGCCGCGCTGATCCGGCGGACCGTCAGGCGGATGTCGACGCGGTCGAGCAGCGGTCCGCTGAGCCGCGCGAGGTAGCGGCGGCGGACCGAGGGAGCACAGGTGCAGGTCTCTCCGGGGATGCCGAAGCGGCCGCACGGGCACGGGTTCGCCGCGAGGACGAGCTGCACCCGCGCGGGGAACTCGGCGACGGCGTTCGCGCGGTGGATGCGGATCACTCCGGATTCGAGCGGCTGGCGCAGTGCGTCGAGGGCGACGGACGAGAACTCGGGGGCCTCGTCAAAGAATCTTGACGACTCCACGCAGGAGGCGCATACTCATGTTCAGTAATACGCATATGAAAGACCTGATCAGCCCAACTATCGACCAGCCAAATCGCCCCGCTGCGATCTACGTTCGCATCTCGAAGGACCGCGTTGGCGCTGGGCTCGGCGTCGAGCGTCAGGAATCGGACTGCCGAAAGCTCGCAGAGCGCGAGGGCTATGACGTCGTGACCGTGTTCAGCGACAACGACGTCAGCGCGTACAGCGGCAAGAGACGTCCTGGGTACGAAGGCCTGCTAGCAGCGATGAAGTCTGGAGCCGTCCAGGCAGTCTTCGCGTGGCACACCGACCGGGTCCACCGACGTCCCACTGAGCTAGAGCCCTATATAGAGGCATCGGATCAGTTCAACATCCCAACCTTCACCGTCCAGGCCGGCCCCCTTCGACTCGACTCCCCCAGCGGTCGGATGGGCGCTCGGATCCACGGCGCCGTCGCCAGCTACGAAGTTGAGATCGGCATCGAGCGACAGAAGGCGGCGAAGCTCCAGGCCGCGCAGAACGGTGAGTGGAGCGGTGGACAGCGGCCGTTCGGATGGCTCAAGGGATCGATGATCCTCGACGAGTCAGAGGCAGTCATCGTCCGCGAGATGATCGACCGCTTCATCAGCGGGGACTCCTGGCGGACCATCGCGCTCGATCTGAACGCGCGAAAGGTACTCACACAGCACGGCAAAGGCTGGAACGCCTTGAAGGTGCGCAACGTGGCGATCCGTCCGCGAAACGTTGGACTGAGAGACCACAACGGCACCGCGCTGTACGCAGCGAAGTGGCAGCCACTCATCGATCACGACACGTGACAGCGACTCCAGACGGCGATCCTCGTCAGCCAGAGCCACCACAAGCAGCGCGGGCCGTTCCGGAAGTACCTGCTCCTCGGCTTCGTCTACTGCGGCTATTGCGGTAACCGCATGAACAGCTTCAGCAAGCAGCAGCGCGACGGCTCCCACTCGCCTACCTACAGGTGCCGAGCACTCGACGACGAGAAGGGCCTGATTGGTTGCGGCAAGGTCTCGCGCGTCGGTGGTGCCGTCGAGGATCTTGTGAAGGAGGCGGTGCTTTTCCGGCTCGACTCGGATCACCTCGGACGCATGGTCGCCGCGTCCGCCACCGAATCCCCGAAGCTACGGACCCTGCTCAACGAGCGGCAGCAACAGCAGGTTCGTCTACAAGAAATCGTCACGCTCTACGGCAGCGGTGACCTCTCGTTCGACGAGTACAGGTCAGCCAAAACGACGGCCACCGCCCGCCTCGACAGCCTTAGCAAGCGCGTCGACACGATGACAGCGGCCTCCGCATTCGCGAATGTTCCTGTTGGCACGAGCCTGCGCGATGCGTGGGACACGGGTGATCTCCAGTGGCGTCGCCAGCTACTTGACCTGACGGTCGACCGAGTGTGGATCGATCCAACACCGAAGCCTGCTGGACGTAAGCAGGTGCGCTACAAGCGGTGGGTCTTTGATCCGGGATACGTACGTATCGTATGGAAGAGCTAAGAGACCAATCGTTCGTCTTCTTGCTCAGAAAATGAAGGCAACTGGTACCTGTCTATCGACGTTTTGACCGCTTCAAAGAAAGCGGCACGCTCGATGTTGACCTGCCGTATCCGCGCAGACTGCACAACGTCATATGCGGCTGCCTCAACATTCATTTCAAATGCGCTAAGGATCCCACGCTCTAAACGGTTGCGCCAGGTCCTGCTGTTGTGCACAATCCGAATTCTGTTGTCCAACGCTTCAAAGCCACGCTGCTCAGAGCGAAGAAGGGTGCTTAGACTTAGGTTATGGAGCCGGCAAAAGTTCTCTCGACGCTCCGTCAACTTTGCAAGCCCATCGTCTTTCTCTATCTCGCGCGGCCAAAGAGCATTATTCATCGCTGCCATATCACCAGCGTTCCGAACCTCGATAGTTGCCCATTGAAGCGCGACAACGAACTCTTCCCAGGTTCGAAGGTCGTAAAGCGGAGGAAGCTCTTGCATCGGGCGACCGGGCGGCTGAAACCCACGCCCAATGCTGAGCCGCGTCAGCGCCTTGACGGCCTCGGCCGAACGTCGCAGTTGCCGTGACTTCAAACTTTCCACGGTTGACATGTTTGACGGACCACCCTAGAGTGCGTTGGACGCAGAACCTTTCAGATCTGACAGGTTTTGGAGCTGACGTCGCGTTGAGTCAGCTGCCCCTGATTTTGCCACGAACGGAGCGCTGTGTACGAAGACAATCGCGGGATCAACCCAACTTCGTCCGCTGCGGTGCCCCTCGCACGCATCTGGGATGCGCTCATCGCCGGAGAGCTGGCCGACGACCGACGCGCAGTTGCCGAAGACATCCTGATTTCCCGACTTGTCGAGTTCATCGACACCGACCACCCCACCTGGACAGACGGAGGAAGAAGCGCGTGACGGATCCCGCAAGAAGCGGGCGACGCTCTCGCGGCCGTTCTCCGGCTGAGGAGCGCACGAGCGCGGCTCGCGGCCCAGCGTCTCTTCGACCCATCTCCCGCGCAACGGTAAGAATATTCTGCGCCCCTAACTGTATCTGAATATCTATATCCAGACGAAGAGAGGTTACCATGCCAACCGGAAATCCCCCCGAAAATGCCTTCTCAAACGCCATCGTGACTAAAAACGATCGTGAAGCCTCCCGTCTTCATCGCAGTATCGTGCGCGAAGGTGAAACGACTCGGATCATCGAAGACATCGAACGACGTCTGGTCGAAATGGATATATCCGACGTCAAGGAGGTCTACCAGGTAGCAATGCAGTCTTGCGGCGGAGACCCGGCACTCGCCGCCGCCGTCCTGCCGCTGTACGAGGCATATTTGATGAATAAGCAGCGCAAGATCATGAACCGCTCCATTGGCTACGGCCTGTTGTTCTGAATAGCATGGCTACTGCAATGTTTGTCGCCGTTCAACTGATCCTCTTGATGATTGTATTCTGCGCTGGCTGGGCTTTTGCGGACGAGTTGACAGACTCGATAAAGAAATTATCCGCATTTGTCAACACAAGATGGCGAAACGCGAGCACGCTGATTGCCGGCGCTCGGGAGTTCGCGCACGACGTGAAGCAGCTCCAACGCCTTCGAGGTATCCAACGCCGCGCTGATGCGATCCGACGGGGCGAGGCGGACGAAGCAACGCGAGCCGAGGCGATGATGAAGCTGTTCGCCAATGAAATGAAAAAGGGGTGAGCCGATGCGTCGAGCCTGGAGCGCCCTGGTCTTCTTCATCGTGGCCGTGATCCTGCTACAGATCGCCGCGGCCGCGCTAAAGCCCTACATGCCCCTCATCGGCGGAGCCCTCGCCGTCATCATCGTGATCGTCGCCGCTCTACTCGGCTACCGAGCGATTCGGTTCTTCTCTCAAAGGTAACTCTTGACGATTCTTCACAGTCGTCGCACAGTGATGGGCAGCCATGGCGCTGCTCATCACTGTGACCCTCCTTCTTCTTCTACCTGCAACCGCATGGGTGGTGTTGTCAGTAATGTCCAACAGTCAACGAGACGCCGACGCTTCACGACTCAGCTACACGATCACGTTCCCCGCCGACGTTCGCGCCGACTCGATCGCTTCCTGGATCGAGACACTCGCCGGTCCGCTCTCCACCAAGATGTTTGGTCCCGTCCCGTCCATCGTGTTCGAGACACGAGCCAGCGACAGCGGTTTCACGATCGGAACGATGCTGCCCAAGCACATCGCCGATCACATCGAGTCACAAGCTCGCGCCAAGATCCCGGGCCTCAACTTCGCCCGCGAAGAGACACGACCTGCGCGTTCGTTCGACGCTGCACTCGAGATCGGGATGCACTCCCCCTCGCGTCCTCTGAAAGTTGACGCCCGAGCGCTTTCCACCTCCATCCTCGCAAGCATGCAGGCTCTCCTACCGGGCGAAGAGGTGGTCGTGCAGTGGGTCATCGGTGCCAAACGTCGTGAGGCCCTACCCGCGAAGGACGCAAAGAATCACTCCAACGAGTTCTCGATTACCAGGAGCATCCTCGGGGCACCGAGAGCCAACAACGACGAGCTGGAAGAGCGGCGCAGGAAGCTCGGAACTACCAACTTCCTCGCGCACGGTCGAATCGGGGTGATCGCACCAACGCCGGAACGGGCAAAGCGCCTAGCCCTGAACGTCTTCCAGTCGACGTCGGCCTCCAGCACGCACTCGAACTACCTGACGAAGCGGCAGGGAACGCTCGCGAAGCTGACTGAACAGATCAACTTCGCGATGACACCCGCGCGCTTCAGTGCACAGTTCGACGTCGTAGAGACGGTCGGGCTCGTCGGATGGCCCATCGACAGCCCATTCATCTCGGGACTGCCTCACGCCGGCATACGTCTGATCGCTGCTGGTGCCAACATCCCCCGCGAAGGGCGCGTGATCGGCACGAGCAACCACCCGACAGACAAGCGGCCGATCGCGATGGACTACAAGTACGCCGTTCACCATACCTACATCGGCGGGCAGAGCGGAACCGGTAAGACCAGCCTGCTTGCAGAGCTCGCTCGCCAGGACATGGTCAACGGCTACGGCGTGATCTGCTTCGACATGAACAACACCGGATCAGCTGAGACGCTAGCCAACCGCATCCTTGACTTCGTCCCCGCTCACCGTATTGACGACACGATCGTCATCAGGCCGGCGATGAACCCGGGTTGGGCCGCAGCCTTCAACCCCCTCGACCAGGGCAACCCGATAACCGTCGCTCGCGACATCGAGGCGCTGATGACCGCGCTCTACAGCGAAGTTCAGGGCGTGCTCCTCCGGAAGCTGCTGTTCCACGGGGTGCAGACGCTCACCGAGGCGGGTGGCTACACACTCAACGACCTGCCCTACCTGGTTGCGCCGGAGACGCCGACCCAGAAGGAGTGGGCCGAGCAGGTGATGAAGGGCGCCAAGGATGCAGAGCTGAAGCGTTTCTGGTCCATGTGGCTGGCCAAGAAGGAAGACAAGCGCCTCGCTGAGTCCGGTCCCTTGCTGAACCGCTTCTGGCAGCTCACCACGCGCCCTGAAGCTCGCGACCTCTTCGGCCAAACACGAAGTTCCTTCAGCATGGACGACGTCGTGAAGCAGAACCGGATCCTCATCGTCGACCTTGCAGGGGTGTCCTCGGACACCGCTCTACCGATGGCCACGCTGCTCATCAACTCTCTCTGGACAAGTGTGAGCCGGAGTCGGCCAGAGAAGGCGAACTTCTTGTTCCTCGACGAGCTCCAGCTGATCAGCAAGCTCCCTGTGAACATCGATGACATGTTCAGAAGAGCGCGCCAGATGAACCTTGGTGTGAATGCCGCGACCCAGTATCTCGAAGGTCTAGACAAGCAGGTGAAGGCCGCCATTCCCAACACCGTGCGCAACCGCATCATCTTCCGAAGCGGCAACGAGGAGGCTCGGATGTGGCGGGACGAGATGGATCGCAGCCTGGTGACGGACCGGGATCTGCAGGGTAATGAGCCATTCGAAGCCTTTGCGCAGTTGAGCACCGAGCACGGTCGACCCTCACCAATTTCCATCAGAGCACACGCTCCGAGCCCACCGACCGGGACTCGGGCAGCAGTCCTTGAGCGCAGCCGGCGTCTCTACCTGAGACCGAGCGAAGAGATCCTCCGCGAGGGCGAGCAACGCCGCACGGCGAAGAAGCGACCCGATGACCCAAGTGGCGGACCGAAGCACGTCGGCTTCGACCCAACGAGACCCTGGGAGGGGTAGAACCATGGCTAGAACGGACGAGCTGATCTCCGACATCACCCGGAAGACCTACGAGCTGGAGTCGCTCGGTGACCGGCTGACGTCGGAGGCACGAGAGATGCGACGGGCGGCTGACCAAGTGCGGGCCACCATCGTTCGTATCACCGGTGACGACGAACCGCTCGACTACAGCAGCGGCCTTCGGGACGTCCTTGACGCCATGACGAACGGAGTCGAACGGGAGATCCAGCACCAGGTCGACTTGCTTCACGACCTGGCCAACTCCATCCAGGGATGACGAACGCCCCGCACAGCAGCTGTGCGGGGCGTTCGAATGCATTCAGCTAGTGCGCGGCTTCGTAAGCCTCAACGATCGAGGTCGGGATGCGACCGCGGTCGGAGACCTTGTGGCCGTTGGACTTCGCCCACTCACGGATCGCCTGGAGCTCCTTCGGGTTGCTCTTCTTGGCAGACGAGTTGGACGGCGCGGAAGAGGCGCCTGCGCGCCCACCGGTCTTGCGGCCGGCGTCGATGAACGTCGCCAGCGCCGCGTGAAGCTGCTCGATGTTGCTGTCGTTCAGGTCGATCTCGTACGAAACTCCTTCGAGCGCAAAGCGCACGGTTCCGCCCTTGCCATCTTCGATCGGGTTGCCGTCGAGGTCATCGACGAGTGTGAGCTTCTGAGCCATATCAGCCTCCGGGTAGTGAATGGTCGACCATGACTATACACAAATTCGCATTAGGAGCCGCCCTAGCGCGCTTGAATCGCCGAAGGTCTCAAAGACCCACGTCTGCGCTTGCACTGGCTTCACCGCGCCCTGAGTGACCTTGTAGCGCACTTCTTCCCAACGTCTGACGGTTTGCTTAGACTGCGTTCATGGATTGGCGCGAGTCGAGGGACGCTCTACTGGCCGCCGTGCCACATCCTCCGGGGGATCTTCTAGACCAGCACGGACCGGGTCTGTACGCATGGTGGGACCTGTCTGGAGCGCTGGTCCCGTTCTGGCCGGCCGAGCTGCTCCCGGTCAAGACCGAACGTCCGATCTACATCGGTTCGGCCAGAACGACGCTGGCGCTGCACGCTTCGGAGATGCACCTGCGGTCAACGCGACGGTCAGCCCTACGACGATCGCTCGTCGCGCTGCTCGCGGACGAGCTGGAGTTACGGGACCAGATCATCCCAGGGCCAGGCCAGAAATTTGGGCTGACGGAAGAGGGCGACTCGCTCCTCAGCTTCTGGATGGCGAACAATCTGCACGTGACGTGGGACGAGGCGTCGGAGCCGGGCGCGGTGGAGCGATTAATCGTCTGCAACTTGACACCGCCGCTGAATCAGATGGTTATGCAGGTCTAATTGCGTGCAATGGTCGATTCACAACCTTCGCGGGTTGTCAATCTTTCGACGGACCACAGTCTCCAGTATCTTTTGTCAGCGCTTTCAGCCGTCTTCCTGGAGCTCCCGAAGCAGACGACTGACCAGTGCATCACCTGATTCTGTAGTTGAATCCACAGCCGTGAAAAGTCGCTCCAGCTCATTGTTGAGTTCAAGGCTCTGATGGTCAATTAGACGTGCACTTGAGGAAACGGCTCCTGCCGTTTCCAACCGGTTGTCTACAATCCGCCAAAAAGCAAACTCATACGGACCCCGGCCGGCGGGGTCCGCTGATACGATCTCGTACATTGCACTCTTTTGTCTTGCAGAGTAGATGCGACCACGCAGTGACGGTGGTCGATTAAATTTCTTTCCGCTATCCTCATAGCGCCGCTCTTTCTCTGCCCAACGTAAGGCTGCATGCAAAGTCGCGCTTCGCAAACCGCGTAACAGTTTTACCCACGTTTCGTTGTCCATTATACCTTCTTCTCTAAGTCATACTTCAGTTTTACAGTTGCGAGACCAAGCTGTGGAACGAGAACATGCAATCGTTGGACAGGCTCGCCGATTCGCGTCTCGACTGAGTATTCGACGTTGCGGTACAACTCAGAACGAGCTGTGCTTGCCGCGTCGGCGCAGGCCTTGATCTCCTCAAGCAACTCGGTGAGCGCAGGGTCCGCCTCCTTGAGCAGTCCGTACGCCTCGTAAGCCTTTCCGCTAAAGTCACCAAGTGCCTTGCTGGCCAGGTCGGGATCGTCACGTCGAATAGCATCATTGATTTGGTCAATCCAAACCTCGAAAACCGACAGCACACCCACAAGCTGCGTCTTCATGACATCAGCTTTAGCTTCACGAAGAACTCTAGTGGCTTCTTTCAATGCACCACGGCTTCGAAGTAGCTGAATGATCGTGAATCCAATACCGAGAGCTCCTAATACGAAGCCCCACCAGTCAAGGACCCCAGGAACGTTCGTCGGGTCGACGAACATTGGAGGGGGAGGTGTCGACATGACGCCACGCTACCAGCGTCGGGCTAAACCACCATGACCGTCGCGATGGTGCTCGTGATGGAGCGCGTCGTGCTCGCTAGGTCCCACTGCACCGTCACGTCCGGCGACATGTCAGCCGTGGTGTCGAGCGTCGTCATCGCTCCGGCGTTGTCGATGTCCTGGAAGAACTTGCTCGCACCGATGGAGTACGAGGCCTCACCGCCGACGATCACCTTGCCGGCCGTGCCGACCTCGCGGACCACGATGAGGCAGTCGAAGGTGCAGGCCTTGTTCGTCGCGCTCGCGAGCAGCGCGGACGTCACCACCGAGGCGACGACCACTCCCCCGAGCTTGACGCGGATAGTCAGCGATGACCCGACGAGCGGTGTTGAGTAGATCCCCTCGCCGTGGATGCGGATGCGCTTGCCCACGGTGAGCGCGTTGGCCTTAATCAGGTTCGAGCCGACGCCGGTCCCGAGCAGGCTGGTCTCTGCTGCGGTGTTGGTGATCGTCCGGTTGGCCGTCTGCGAGAAGATCAGGCTGTCAGCGTTCGGGTTGTACGTCATCAGACGACCCTCCATGCAGACGGGAACGCCTTCAGTGTCACGGCTGAGCCGGACGGCAGCGTGTAGGTGTTGGCCGTAGTCACGTTGCCAATCAGCTCGGCGCCGCTGCCCTTGATTGTCGCGGCGGCGGCGTTGATGTTGACGAACTCGTACATGCGCCCCTGGCAGCCAGCGAGGGCCGGCAGAGTCTGGGCGGCGGTCGTGTTCAGCTCGACGGAGCAGTGGGTGGCATCGAGAGTGGTGGCGGCGGAGCGCTGGGTGACCGGCACGCTCATGGCCTTATTGCTCTGGAAGCCGTTCGCATTGACGCTCAGAACTGTCGCGTTCGTCCCGAGGAGGCTCATCTCGCCTGCGTCGTTGTCACTCAGCTTGTTCAAGATGTAGTGATTGTTCGTCGATAGAGCGTCTTCGTAGATCCCCTGATTGACGAAACCGTGAACCACGTTGTCAGCGACGGAAGTCTCTGTGCAGTTGTTCAAAATGATGCCGTAGTTGACAGACCTCGTAACGATACTGCCGCTCAGATATTCACCACTAATCAGGTTGTCCTTGACGGAGGCGAACCGTACCTTCAGCAGCTTGATCCCTCCGAAGCCGTCGCTCAGAGAGACACCTGATGCATCGATCACGTTATCGTGGATTTCTACATCGGTAGCTACAGATGTTGTCGATTGGTTCTGCACGTAGATGCAGGAGTTCTTGAGTGTGTTGTTGTTCAGACGGATGGTGCGCCCTGCAATAGAGGCAGCCGGTTTGATGAGCATGAATAGCACACCGTAAATCTTGCCGATCGCCGGCTCGACGACGTTGTCATTGCTGATCGACGCATACTGAATCGGGTACTGTTCGTTCCCGAAGGTGATGTTACCCTTCGTCTTATTGCCGGAGAAATCGTAGATGTTTGCCGCCACGAGGTCAATGGCGTTGGTGTAGTTGTTCGAGGCAGGATCTGTCGTGTCTTGTTCGACGATGCAGTTCCTGACCCACACTCGACGGACCTCTGCCGTTGACGAGTTAGCTGGACCACCACCGATGACGTCGT
This sequence comes from Rathayibacter sp. AY1C1, assembly GCF_002932105.1. Taxonomy (NCBI): domain Bacteria; kingdom Bacillati; phylum Actinomycetota; class Actinomycetes; order Micrococcales; family Microbacteriaceae; genus Rathayibacter; species Rathayibacter sp. AY1C1. The sequence continues at coordinate 133,643 of NZ_PSWH01000002.1, forward strand.
TGACCCCCTTGCCCTTCAGCTCGCAACTTTCGATCCAAACTTTGTCCGTTACGCCACTCCCCGTAGCTGTGACGAAGATGCCGAAGCCTCCGCATAGCGGCAGCTTCAGGCCATCCATCACGACCGTGGTTGAGTTCAGTACCTCAATCGCCTTCCAGTTTCCGGACTGAAGAGACGCGTCTACCGTGAAGTTCTCCATGCGAACGTTCGACTTGTCGCTGACACGAAGAACGGCCAGGGGTGACGATTCCTTCATCTTGAACGTGAACATTCCGCGAGTCACGGTATTTGTCTGGAGTCGCACTTCACCGGACACGAGATAGGTCTTCCCATCGATCCCACGCACCTCACCGCCACCCGCCGCATTCGCGGCAGAATAAGTGGCGTTCAAGAAGTTCGTGTCATCCACTAGGCCGTCACCTGTTGCGCCATACTCTTCGAAGTAGAAGACCCTCTGGTAACGCGGGTATATCCAAGACAGATTTCCCGACGCATCTGACCGCGCAAGACGGTCAGTGCCTGGAGATTGTGTGACCGCGATGCTGGCTGGGAAGATCGGCTTCGTGGAGAAGGTCTTGGTCCCAGTGATCGTTGCCGCTCCAGCGAGGGGAACCTTCGCGTCGAGGAGAGTCTGAGTTGCCGTGCTTATCGGCTTACTCGCGTCACTCGTGTTGTCCACGCTCCCTAGACCGACGTGTGCCTTCGTGATGCCGGTCGGCGTACCCGTGAACGCTGGTGAGGCCAGAGGAGCCTTCGCATCCAGCGCCGCTTGTAGCCCGACCACCGTCGACACCGCCTGGGTGCCCGTGTGCGTCGTGCGATCGCGGAGGCTCGCGTCCGCAGCGTTGACTGTCGCTCCAGCGGCGATCCCTGCGAGCTTCGTCTTCTCGGCCCCGGTGTAGTCGTTCGATGAGAGGCCGAGCCCACTTACCTTGTCGACTTTCGTCGCCAGCGCGCTGCTCGTCGCTGTCGGGATCGGCTTGTCGAGATCGCTCGTGTTGTCCACGTTGCCGAGCTCCACGTCACCCTTGGTCAGGCTGACGAACTCGGTGTCGTAGTTGGCGGAGGACCGCTTCCGCAGGAACTGCCCGGCGCTTCCGCCCTTGGCGACGCCTGGACCAGCCGGCCCCGTGGCAACGGCTGAGCTGGAAAGGGTGGTCGTGCGTACCTGCGGATCGCCCTTGGGAGGGGTGACCTGGACGACGTTGCCCTTGAGACGGACGCTGGTGACCTTGCCGGTCGAGCTGACGACGCGGACGTACCAGTTGTACTGCCCGAGCGGGATGAGAGATGAGTTCGGCACGGACGGCTGCGAGCTGAGCACGAAGTCGAGGGTGCGGGTGTCAGCCGCGAGGCTGGTCAGCTCTGCTGTGATGAGGGCGGCAGGGTCAACGACGGTGTCGGATGGCGCTGCCGTCTTCGGCACAACGTAGAAGTACGCACGAGCGCTCGTGAGATCACCGAACAGCGACGTGACCGGCACGCGGATGGTTTGGTCGTCTCCCCTGGTGATCTCTCCGAGCCTGTTCATTACAGTTCCTTGTTCTTCGGTGCGATGTAGACGCCGATGAACCCGATTCCCGCCGCTACCAGGATCGTGATTGCCGCGTTCAGCTCGTCCCCGAGGACGATGCCGTACTTTGCGAGTAGCGCCACGAGTACCGCGACGATTGCTCCTGCTAATGCTTTACTTGCTGTCATATGATCTCCTTTTACTTGATGTCTAACGCAGCCTTGATGGCCGCCAGTTTCTTGTCTGCACCCGCGCCGCTCTGAGCGCTCTGCGCCTCGTCGAGCTTGTCGCGAAGTGCACCGGCCAGGTTCTTGTAGAGCAGCCACTTTGGCTTGCCCGTGTAGTAGCCAAGAGCTGCCTTGTCGTCCGCCCACGGCGCGAGTCGAGCGAACGCATCCTTCACCTCGTCAGCACTAGGGACGGTGGTGCCAAGGATGTCGCCCTGCAGTTGCCGCACGTCGTTGCCGACGTAATACGGCACCTGGTCTTTGTTTGGAACTGCGTCTGCGTAGCGCGAGAACACGTCCCTCACCTGTGCTTCACTGGGTTTGATCATTTCTTCTCCTTTCGCTCTTAGGAAGCCGAGTAGCCCGGGTGCGAACATCGTGTTGATGCTGACCCTCAAGCTGCCGCCGTAGTTTTGATTGAGTAGCCGCCCGTTGTAGCGGATGCCGATGTGGCCCTCCGGCCCGGTCCACGAACCCGGATCGTCTCCCCAAACGGGGATGTCACCGTCGCGCTCCTGGCCGACCGGGACCCGGTCAAAGTGCGCGAGCACCGCCGGGTTGGACCAGTAGTCGACAGCGTTGCCCCAGACCGCGGTCTTGATCCCAAGTACCAGCTCCATGTAGAGGCGGACGTACGAGACGCACTGGCCCTTGTAGGTGCCGGTGCCGGGGTTGCCGTAGGACCCGCCGATCGGGTACGCGGCCAGGAACTGTTCAAGCGTCATGAGCGTGGCTCCTTCGGCTTGAGGTCTAGCGCGTGGAACATCAGAAGCAGGGCAAAGATGCTCGAGGTCAGGCCGGACCACTCGGGTGAGAGCGGCGCGACAAAGTTCCAGACCACAAGGATCGAGATGAGGGTGGTGGCTGCGGTGAGCCACCGGTAGCCCTTCGTCCAGGCGTTCACGGCGGCGAAGAGGTACGGGATGAGCCGTAGGAGTGCGACGACTGCGAACGTAATCATTGGGAGACTCCCGCCCACACGGTGAGAGCAGTTGCTACTGCAGCCGCGACGAGGGCAACCGCACTGACAAGTTCTTTAGACTGGAACCATCTTGTTGGAGTCATCACCTGCACGGTTGTCGCGTTCGGTGCGTTGATCTGTTGGGGCTGGCCGGGGTTGTCGCGCTGGTGCTGGGCAACGGCAATAAGCCCGGTCTTCCACTCCTCAATAGTATTAACCCTGCCATTAGTCTTGATTGCTTGCTTTTCGACGGCCTGTAGCGTGCTGTTCATTTGAACCAGGATCAGCATGATGTCGTTATTGGTCGGGTCTTTTGGTATGACGAAATCTGCCATTAGGCCACCTCGTAAGTGGCGGCGATCATCAGTTGGTCCCCGGCCGCCCAAGTCATGGGCACGGCGGAGGTGATGCTGGCGAAATTCGCGTACGCAGCACCCGCGCCGAAGACGCCGAGCTGGAGCTTGCTGGTGCTGGCGGTGTCGTTGATGCGCACCACGCCGTAGTAGGAAGCCGTGCCCGCGTCCTCGATGCTGAGGTTCCCGATCTGCTGGCGAACGTTGTAGGTCGAGCTGTAGTCGAGTGGGGCCGTGAACGAGAGTCCGCTCGACGGAGTGAACGAGCTGGTGGTACCGAAAATGAGCTTGCCCCTGATGTGCACCGTCTTCCCGATGACGACGAATCTGAAGTCGACGGTCGCGTTGCCGATCGTGAGGTCGGTCCACGTTGGGGTCCAGGAGCGCCAAGCATCGGTGAGAGTCGTGTTCCGCTGGTCGCTCACAGCAGTGACGGCACCTGCGCTGGTGGTGACCTTCGAGACCAGGACGTTGTTGGCCGGCGTCGCTGGTCGTGCCGTACCGAGCGCCTGGGGGTTGTACTGCACGTTTCCAGTGCTGTCCACGTAGACGTAGGTGTCGCGAGAGGCGGTGAAGCCGTACGACGCGACGGCAGGCACCGGCAGGCGCTTCCCCGCCACGTACGCCACACCACTCGTCATGGTCCCGTTCAGGCCGGACGTCGGCGACCAGATCAGGCCGGACGCGACGATGTTGCCGACGGTCTCGCTCTGCCGGGTCTCCGGGTTCGAGTTCGTGTCTGCTGCCGCCGCAGTGAGGGTGCCTGCGCTGATCTTCGAGCCGCTGAGGGCAGAGATGTTCGCGTCGTCGAGGTTGCCGTTGACGGCAGCAGCGATCGCGTTTGGTCCCTGGTTGATCAGGGTGTCAGTGAGCTCGTCATTTGGATTAGCTTGTGGGACGGTTACTACACCCATTTTGTCTATCTCAGTGCGACCCGTCCTAGTTACTACTAGAATATCAAGTTGTGCTCATGCGGTAAAGGCTAAAGCGCTGAAGTAGCTTCACCGCCACCATAAAGCATCGTGTTCTGCTGAGCCGCTGCAATGCGTGCACGGAGTCCTGCGAGCTTTGCCTGCGCCTGCTCGGGGCTATCAGTAATCTGAGGAAGTGTTTTGATGATGCCCTTGAGTTCAGTCTCGGACGGGGCGTCCGTCTTGCCCAGCGCTTGCAGGATGACCGGCACGTAGCTCTGAAGCTCGTCGTTGTAGAGCTTCGCAGAGCCGTTCAGACCAAAGTCCCCGAGCGTGTTCGCTACGCGTCCACCGAACACGCCGGAGCCGCCTCCTGCGTCTGCCAGACGGGTCTCAAGCTGCTGGAGCGCGGTCTCAGCGTTGCCCGCAGCGATGAGGTTCTTCTGCTGGACGCTGTTCAGTTCCGCGCCTGCTCCTTGCGATTCGAACTCGGTCGAGAGCGCGTACATGTCCTTCAGGACGTCCGCGCTGGCAGAGTCGCCAGCAGCCAGAGCCTGCATCAGTGCTTGGCCGAGCTCCTGCGACGAGTAGCCGGTGGGGTTAGTCGGAGCAACGTCCGGCGTCGTGCCAGCTGCCAACCCTCCGCCGAGCTGGCTAAAGGCCAGGGCTGTCTCAAGCGACGGGTCTGCTGCTGCGTCTTCGGACCCGGTGAGTAGCCGGCCCGCGATCTGGCGCCCAGCGAGTGGTAGAGCGCCCTGACCTGGGGTCGGCGCAACTCGAAGCGCACCGCCTGAGATCTGGCTCGCTGAGCGGAGGGTGTTCCCGGCAACGTTGGCTACCGGATTCTTGACCACGTTCGTCACAGCCTCGCCGATCATGCTCTTGACGCCGCCAGCGTTGAACGCGTTCCCGACACGTCCGCCGGCAGTCAGCGAGTTGCTCTCGCCCTCGTCGATGATCTTGCTCACTCGAACGAACGGAGCCATCGAGCCACGTAGGTCGCCCACGGTCTTGGCACTCATGACGTTCTGGTCCACGTACTTTGCCCACTGCGGGTTGTTGGGTTGGAGGTCGAGTAGCTGAGCCCTCAGTGCTGGTGTCAGGGTGTTCGATAATTGCTTGTTTGCACCTGCACCCGTGTAGAGCGCATCCTCCAGTTCGTCTCGGACCAGTTTGAGGACAGCTGCTTGGTCGGCCCGCTCTGGGGTCGACAGACGGTAGTTGTCACCCTTGCCAGTGAGGTCGGCTGCTCGCTTCTCGAGCGCGCGCATGGTTGACAGCACCTCCGTGGGGTTGAACTCAGTTGCCACTGAGCCCTTGGCGCCGCCTCGTAGCTTGTTCATCTGCGCGGTGAACACCGCTTGGACCGACTTGCGGTCCTTCTCGACGAGACCGTAGTTCTCTACGGCGTCGGTGAATACCTGCTGGACGCGGTCGATGTTGACTCCGCCTGCGCGTCCAACGGAGTCGGACACGGCCTTGGTGATGAGGCCCTCTGAGCCCGTGACCGCTGCCGCGAGCCGTTCGGCGTCGACCGGCTTCGTGATGCCCGCGTCAGCGAGTGTGGCGATGGTGCCCGCTGGGTCAGTGGAGCGAGCGAAGGGCTTGCTGATGGTTCCGTACTGCGAGAGCAGGGCCTTGTTGCCAGCGTTCTTTAGCCGACCACCCACTGAGGTGACCGATGGAGCGGCTGAGGCCCCTGCTGCAACAGTGCCGCCGGCTGCTGTGCCGGTGAGGTTCCCACCAAAGAGACGCTCGGCGGTCAGACCAGCCTGGTCATCGAAGCGACCGCTCGCCACGCCCTTGCGAACGGCACCTTTGCCGATGGTCTGGATCCCCGCCTCTTGGACGAGCTGACCCGCCGACTTGGAGCCGAGACCAGTGCCTACCTTGACGCCAGCACGAGCCAGCTTGAGGCCTGCACCGATCGGGAGCGATGTCGCACCGCCAATGAGCCCTTCCTTCAGGACGTTCTTGCCGAGGTCGTCACCGGTAATCGCGTTCTCCGCGAGTTCACCACCGGCTGATCCGATGCCACCACCGAGGAGTGCCCCGACGAGTCCACCGACGGCTGTACCGACGACTGGGACGACCGAGCCGAGGGCTGCGCCGCCCGCTGCGCCTGCGAGCGCGCCGCCGATCCCGCCTCCGGTACTGATCTGGTCAAGGAGGAAGCCCTTCTTCTTCTTGGCTGCCGGAGCTGGTGTTGCCTTGAAGTCGAACGCTGGTCTGCTGAAGCCGTTGTCCATCACACCGCTCCTAGCAGTTGAGGGAACTGCGTACGAAGGACGTTGAGGGTGGTCGGATCGTTCGGACGTGCTTTCAGTTGGTTGTAGGCGTACTGAGCAGACTTGTCACCCTGTGAGCCCATCTCGTACAAGATGTTGCCGATGCTCTGCTTCGTCTGAGCCGCGTACTGCGCCGCGGTGATCGGCGCGCCGTTCGAGCCCGTGAACGCGAAACCGCCCGCCTTGTTGCGGGAGACGGATGGCTGTGACCCGCCTTGACCTGCCTGGGCTTGACCGCCGAGGTAGCGGGAGATGTCTGCGACCGGAGAGGTGGCCGCTGCGCGAGCCGCGGCTGCCTGCCGCTCCTGCGCAGCCAGGTTCTCGTTGAACTGGCGGGTCTGCTCCGCGAATTGGCGCTCCTGTAGGTCACGCGCTGTCTCGCCCTCGTAGATCGACTGCGCTTGACTGCGCTTGTCACGAGCGAGCTGCTGTAGCGACTCCTGGAGGGTCAGCTCCTTCTGCGCTCCGGAGGACTTGAGGTTGGCGATAGCCGGCGCATAGTCCGTCGCGGCGTACTGGGCCTGCTCCCCCACTGGGATGCCCGAGAAGCCGAGCCCACGGCGGCGTGAGGCGTCCAGGATGTTGGTGTTGGCCTGGGCCAGCTTCGCGTCGGCCTGCGCGACACCCGCTTCAGTCTCACCTGGGATGGCGTTGAGACGAGTATTTATGATGCTTTCACTACCCGAGTAGCTTGGGTTCAATTCCGAGAGGATCTGGTCGAGGCTTCTGGCCATGAATAAGTTCTCGCGCGGCTCGTCCTAGTTGCCTTTAGAATAACACGCAGCAAGTGGAGTTTAAATAGGTCAGATTCCTGACTCTTGAAAGATCAGATACTTGTAACTCCAAACTAGGTCATCGAGGCCGTCGTTCAAGCTTGAGACGTTCGAGAGATCGATGTAGAGGTTCGTCGAGTCCGCGCGCGCCGACGAGAAGATCATCTCGCCAGTCGGACCGAGGTGGACATACGACGGTAAGTTCGAGAGGCCGGGGTACGTGTAGTACAGCCCGCTTGGGTTCTGTACGTAGACCATGAACGCAGGGATCGTCGGCTGCCCGTGCGGGATGACCTGCGTCACGACTCCCATGGTTGGCCAGCTCGCTGGCGGGCTCATGGTCACAGTGCCCGTCTTCACGATCTTCATGACGTTCTGCGAGGAGTCGAAGATCAGATCGTCCCCTGTGTCCGTCTCGGCGTTCTTCCCGTCCTTCGCCACCTTCAGTACAGGCTTGCCGCTCTCGGTGATTGCCATGTAGATCGAAGGCGTGCCCTGCTCGTCGTTCAGCACCAAGCCAAACTCCCCGCTCGGGAGGCGGCCTACGTTCATCTTGTCGTCGTCGTTCTTACGGTAGGTGAGCCCAAGCGTCTCTTCACTGGTCTTGCCGATCAGTAGCTTGTCAGGGCTGTTCTGTCCGCCAAAGGTCTTGAGGTTCGTCTCAGCGTCGAGCTTCGCGAAGTTGCGGTTGACCTGCGCAACGATCGCGGCTTGCGACGATGACGAGTTGATCTGGTTGAAGTTGTTGGCCATCAGTTCAGCCTCTGCGTTTCGATCGTCAGCACTTCACTGTCCAGCTCGACGGGTTCGCGTGCGGCGACGTGGCGGTAGCGGCGCTGGATGCGCTTGAACGTCCCAGGGATCGTGAGCCTCGGCTCGACCATGCGCTGGCCGGCCAGGCGGACACCGGTGTTGAGTCTGAGCCCGGTGTTCAGCCGAGCCCCACTGCCGGAGACGTCGACGGACGAGTACGAGGGTGCGCCCGCGAAGTCCTTGTCGTAGCCCACCTCGACGGCGTAGGAGCCGGTGACCGAGGGGAACTGCGGGTAGTGCTTCGGTGCCCGCTTGCTGGAGGCGGGCGTGTCGAAGTGGTTGTAGGCGGTCCTGAGCTCGTACTGAAGCTGATCGCCCAGATTGTGGTGGTCGTTCGTCGACAGCTCGCCGTAGTAGATCGCTGCCACGCGGTTGCTCGCCTGGAGGAAGACGTCGTCCTGCGCGTAGCGGCTGAACGTCCGGCCGATCGGGGTACCTAGGTCGAGCGCTTCGAAGCAGTTGAGCAGGAGGTTGTAGACGAAGCATCTGGTGTTGGCGGCGGCTCCCTGCGGTCCGTGGAAGACGTAGAGGCGGTTGCGGTACAGCTCCAACTGGATGGTGCTCTTGTTTGGGATCGCCAGGTAGTCCTCCAGGAACGACTCCGCCAGGTTGCGGCTCTCGGTCCCGTTGAACATGTGCACGCCCTCCTCGTCGGCATGGAAGATGTAGTTCGCGTCGAAGACCACCGACTCCTGCGAGAAGGTCCCACGTTGGTCCGGCGCCTCGTCGAGGTTGAACGTGTCGTTGTCGGACCCGTTGAGCTGGAACTTGTTGCGCTTCGCGAACAGGTAGAGCACGCCGTTCAGCTTGGCGAAGGCGGTCAGGCCGTCGTAGCTCTTCGGAGCGGGAACGTAGATGAAGTCAGTGCTGGTGTACCGGTCGTACTCTGCGAAGTTGGAGTAGAAAATCCTGGTACGGTCCTCGACGTCGTTGAAGAAGAGCAGTCCCTTGTGCTCGATGATGAGGTCTGGCGTGTATGGCGCAGCGGTGATCTGCGTCCACTCGTTGAAGTCGTACTTCCAAGGCTTCTCGAGCCCGTTCACCCAGTACGTCGCGTCCTGGACCATCTGAGTCCGGACGTGGGTCGCTGGCTGGCTGAAACCCGACCTCACGACGGCGGTAGCGCCCGTTGTGTCGTTGACGGAGTAGACCGAGCCGCCGGCCGAGAACAGGGTGACCTTCTGGCCGTTCGATCGGTAGGCACGCAAGAGCCCCTTCACTCCCCCAGCGGGCGATGAGTACACCGCGACGTTGGCGGCGACGGAAGTGGTGGACCAGGCTTCACCGGCGGTCGCGCTCGACAGTGCCGTTGCGGCTGAGCCGGTGGTGCTGACCTCGTACTCCCCCACGTTCGCTGACTGACCGCGGATGGTCACCCAGAAGACGGTCAAGTTACTGATGTCGGGAGCAGCCGCGAAGCGGACAGTTCGGTAGGACCACGCGCTGGACACGTCAGCAGCTCGGATCGAGCTACGGGCGAGCACAGCCCCTGGGACTCCCCCTGCGTCGGCACACAGCTCGACGAGGACGGTGCCTCTGCTCGTTGCCGTCGAGCGGATGCGAACTTCAGCGCGGGTGATGCGCTCGGTCTTGGTGCTTGTGAGCTTCTGAGACAGCGCCTGCGAGCCGCTGACCGTCAGGACGGATGCTGAAGCAATTGACGAGACGGACGCGTTCAGCGCCTCTCCTACGGGCACCGAGTAGTGATCCAGACCACGGCGCGTCTGGTAGCGACCGATCTTGACGAAGCGGACATCGTACGCAGCGGCCAACTCGGTGACCTTCATGTCGTCGTTGTCCTTGTACGTGTTCACGCCGTCCTTGAAGCTGATCGCCCTCGTCTGCCCCTTCGAGGATGAGAGCGGAGGGATCGCAGTGCGGTAGCCGAAGCGCGACTTAACCACGTCGTCCTCGTAGCGATGACTTGCCGACACGGAGCTGACGGAGCCCGTACCGCTGAAGCATGTCCTCCGCGAGGTCCTCGACCCTGCGGTCGTGCAGAGCAGCCACGTCGAAGTTCTCCCGGTAGCGCTCAACGCCGGCCAGCCCGCCCTCGACGAGGAGGTTGCTGAACTCCTCGGGGATGAGGGGCGCGCTGTCGTCACTGAGACGAGGAGCGGCCACGCGGTAGCGCAGCCAGATCGTGTAGTCAGTGTCGAATGGTCGGTCCCAGTACAGCTCGCCGCCGTAGTCGGTGTAGGTCGAGGGGCGGCCGACTGGGTTCGTGTCAGGGACTGGGTTTCGCTCGAAGAACTCGGTTGGCTCGATAAACTCAGGGTGACTCAGGCTGGCAGCTTGGTCAGCACGGCTCAGGACGAGCTGCAGGATCTCCTGGTGGCCGCTGTCGTACGCGAAGGTGGTTGAGTCGGCGTAGAGCGTCTCGACAAGCCGGGCCTCGGTGAACGGGAAGCGGTGGCGGTTCAGCACCTCGTCCTGCGTGTCCTGGAGATACCCGCGGACAAGGTCACGACTGAACGACGAGTCCTTTGCTCGAGCGATTACTTTGTCGATGAGAGAGGACACGTTGTAGTCGGCCATATGGTACCCGCGACTCGTCCTAGTTAAACCTAGAATAACAAATTGCCGTGCGACTGCCTAGGTGTCGTGTACGATGCGCTCATGCCTGAGACGTCAGAACCGGTCCGGAGATGGCTCCCTCCAATTGTGGTAAGCGTCGTCGTCGGAGCCGTTGTTGGCCTCGGCGTGAATCTCGTGCAGACCGGTATAGAGAACGACAACGTTCGACAGAACGAGGTCGACAACTTCCTGCGCGCCGAGCGGATTCGAGCGTACTCCGACTTTGGCAAGGCTTTAGAGGCGCAATCAACTCTGGTAAACGACATCCTCTTTGACGTTTATGGCGACGATGAGTACTTGCCCGATGAGGCCGTGAGAGACCAGCTACGCATCGAAGACGGAACCAAAGGTGTCGCGTCCGCAATAGCGTCCGTTCAAATTCTTGGATCGAACCGTGCCGTCATCGCCGCTGAAGACGCTCTAAAAGCGCAGAAAGAAGCGTTTTACTCGATGAACGCCGCGCTGCTTGACGCCATCGGCCCAGAGCCGAGTATCAAGATTGGTGAAGACAGCTGGGTCGTCGGCTATGCCGCGGCTCTCGGATGCCGAACTGGTCGTTCAACGGCCGAGTTCACCCGACTAGTGCGGCTGGACCTGGGTGCAGAGCCAGCCCCGTCTTCGACAGATACGGTTCAGTGCACAGAGATTAGCTACTACGCAAAAGACATTGGGCAAGTGGTTCCTTAAATAAAAGAGCGACCTGCTACGGTCGCTCTCTTTGAGGAGTGGTGTGTCCTACTTCTTCGCAGATGCCTTCTTCGCAGTAGGGTTTGTCTCACCCGTTCCGTGCGTTGCCCCGATCAGCTCCGCCTCAGGCGTGTCCTGGTACTTCAGCTCAGCCGCGTTGATCGCGTCCTCCTTCGCACGGTGTGCGTCGAAGCGCTCGTCGTCGTTGAGACGTCGAAGCGTCAGCTCTTCAGCTTCTTTCTTGATCTGATCAAGGTAAGAGTTCTCTTTAGCCATGGTTGATCCTCTCAGCTACTAAGCCGCAACGCGGTGAGTAGCGATCGCGTTAATTTTGGTAGTGAGCACGAATGCGTCGTAAACGATTCGTCCTTCGAGCAACCAGCCGTTGTAGCCGGGTGCGTTCTTGTGAGTGATGTAGTCCGTGAGGACCATCGGGCTCACCATCGCGTCTGGGTGGGTGATGATGAGGTCCGTGTTCGTCGGCATGTAAGTGCCTGGAACGACCACAGCGTCCACGCCGTCAATCTGGCCCAGAGAGCCGGTCTTGCGGTCTTTGTAGGCGTCGTCGCTCGCGAGAACGAAGTTGCCTTGCTTTAAGCAAGTTGTAGTACGTGGCAGTCATGAACGCGACACGTCCGGTCGTTGGCACGATGTCATCAGTGATGTCAGCGTTCAGCGTCAGGAAGTTGTTGTACGCGTTCCCAGCAGTCGTCGCACCAGGGGTGACGAGCGTGCTCTTGCCGTTCGCGACCGCAGCGGCGCTCAGCGCAGCGAGGCGGTACGTGTCGATCTCGGGCACGACCACTTCGCGGATCTGACGAGCGAGCCACTGACCGCTGGCCATCACACCTTGCGACTCGTCGTTGTTGCGGCGGTCGATGACGGTGCTGAAGGCACGGTCACGGGCGAGTGTGAGGGCTTGCTTGGTTGTTCCGGCGTCGGTTGGTGTTCCGTATCGGTTCGCGCCGGTGCGGGCGTAGTTGCCGAGAGCGGTTGTGTCGACTGAGTAGATGTTGACAGTTGTGACGCCGTCAAAGTCATAGTCTTGGTTTACAGCGCGTTCGGTCAGGTTGGTCTGACTGAAGCGTTCAGCCACCTTCGGGCTGTATTTAATTGCGAGGTTTTGAGCCATTCATGTAGGTCCTGCTTAGGGTTTTTCGAATCCAGCGAGGAACGGGTCTTCTTTCGGTGGGGTTGCGGCCGTGGCTGCGCTTCCAGTAGGTGAAGTCGCTCTCTGCTTGTTCGCAAGCGTTTCGAGTGCCTCCTGACCACCTTGTCGCTTGATCGCACCCGTATCGACGGGCTTCGCCGGTACTGCTAACGCGCGGAACTGATCGAGTGTCAGCCGGCCCTCGTTGAGGAGCGCTGCTGTCTCGGGGTTCGCCTCGGCGTACTTGCCCATGGCGGTGTCCTCTTCAGCGGTGACGTTGGCTTCGACCTTCCATTGGTTGATCGTTGCTGCGTTCTGGAGCTGAATAGCTATCGCGTAGGCCTTCTGCGCCTCGGTAGCGTCGGGATCGACTGCTGCGGTGGTGTTGACTTGCTTGGCAAGCTCTGAGGCTTGCTGGGTAGACGAGTGCATCTTCTTCTCGATCTCGCGCCAGGACTTGGCGATTGCCTCTTGCCCCTCGGGAGTACTCGGGTCGATGCCCTTTTTGTCTAGCCACGCCTTGTAGTCGAAGTCATCAGCGGGAGCCTCGGGCTCGTCTGCTGGTTCATCTGGCTCGGGCGCTTCCGGCTCGTCGGTGTCATTTGGTGTTGGTTCTACGGGCGTCGTATCCGCCGCTGCTGGCTGCTCTACAGGTTGTGCCTCTGGGGCGCCTGGTTCCTGAGGAGTAGCAAGGGTTATGGGTTCATCCATGTAACCGTCTCCATGCTTACTTCACCCCTCTCTATTGGTGGAGAGGTGCTGCGGGAGCACGAGCTAAGTAACCAGGACGAATTGCTTACTTTGTATTGGGCTCGTACTGCCCCAGCACACCTACACGATCGGCTCGGGTGTCTCCCTCCCCCGCACGGCAGCCTTCAGCCGCTCCAGGAGCGTTGGGTCGGCCAGAACGTTGCGGCTGGTCGTGAAGTAGTCGATCTCGGACTGCACGGTCGCCGCCTTCGTGGCCGCGTGCGCGCGGTACGAGTCGTTCAGCTCCGTGTTCATGGCGATGTCGATGTGCCGCTTGCGTGACGCCTCCAGGCGAGCCAGGTAGTGCTGGCCAAAGCGGGAGCTAGCGAACGCCGTTGCGTCCGTCGCCAAGTCAAGACCGCTGTACTCAGACACCGGGGACTCCTACGGGTGCAGGAGCGCCGCCGAGGGCAGCGGGATCAGTGGGTAGGCCGGCCAGCGCTGGGTCTGGCGTGATGATGGCTTCGATGTCTTCCTTGTCCATCTTGAACATCTTTGGGTAGAACCGCTTCTTCGCCTCGACGAGGTTGTTCGTCGGATCCTGTATGACGGCCTGGTAGGTCTCGCGAGCTTCCTTGCGGCTCTCGGCCTGTTTGGACTCAGCGTCCACTTCGAGCGTGATGCGTGGCTTCCAGTCGCCTGCGATGTCGGCAGGGTCGAACACAGCGACGCCCTCCATGAGGTCGGGATCGATCGCCGTCACGTCGAAGCCGTACTCGATGAGCACGTCAGCGCCGGTCTTCTTCGCCTCGGGCGCAGAAACGACCAGGGGCTCGGTGACGTACAGCTGGATCATCTTGAGGAGGATCCAGTACTTCCAGTACAGTGCGTCGCCGGTGAAGATGCGCGCCTTGCTCTCGATGCGTGCGCCGGTCTGCTGGAGCGCGGAGCCGACCTCGAACTTGGTGCGGTCCTTCTCGCTGAGCGTGCCGTTCGCAGCCTCCGAGATGGCCGTGGCCTCGCGGATGCCGTTCTTGATGTCGACGCGGTTGTTGAACGAGTTCGGCGGGATGACGCCGGCAGGGATGTTGGCGAGCGAGCCAGGCTTGAACGGGTAGACCGTGCCTGGGTCGTCGTTGATCAGGTCGATGAAGTCGATGTAGTCGGGGTCCAGCTCACGCTGCATGGCGAGCTGCTTGATGATGGCGTCGCCCTCCATGTTGGTCATGTCGTTGAGGCGCTCGACCTCCTTGGCGATGGCGTTCAGCTCGCTGGAGGCGTAGAACAGGCTCTTCTTCCGGTAGTTCCGGTAGAAGTAGAACGGCACGATGCCCTTCGCCTCGGACTTCGCTCGAGCCTGCGCCTTGGTCAGTGCCTCAGCGTCATCGGCCGGCACGGCGTCGAGGTAGCGCTTGAGGAGCATCTGCTCGTGACGTGCCTTGTACGGGTTCACGACGTCCTCGATGACGTCTTGGCGGTTCTTGATGGTGACGACGCGGTCCACGTCCCAGATCTCCAAGATCTCGTCCTGGTCGTCCTTGGCCGAGCTCAGCGTCGAGCCAGCGAACATCTCCTTGAGCTGCGCGTCGGACGGCTCGTCGTTCGCGGTCGTCGCGGTGGCCTCGGCCGTCTTCTTGAAGCGCGGGACCAGCTCGCCGTACGTCTTGCTCTTGGGATCGGTGTCCACGACCTCGTAGTCGTCCAGCGCTCCCTTGCGCACGAAGTAGCGGCGGCCGGCGTAGTAGCCGTGCTGCTGGAGCTGCGCCGGGTTCTTTACCGTCGGGTCGACGATGGCGTCGCGCATTGCGAACGTCTCCTCGTGCGGGTGATCGATGTCCCAGATGAGCATGTTGGCGTCCATGCCGACCTTCAGCACCTCGCGGTAGCTGTCCTCCTGGTTGAGGTCCCACTGGTCGTCCTCGGCGTACTCATCGATGAGCGCGTTGAGCGGCGCGATGTCGGTCTTGCGCATCGGATCGCCGGACGTGTAGTCGATGCGGATCTCAGCGTTGTTGAGCGCGCTGGTCATCGTCTCGATGGTGCTGAACGGGATCGGCACGAAGGTGTCGGTGGTGCCCACGTAGGAGGCGTGGACGCGCTCCTGGTCGTAGAGCTTGTTGTCCCGGTCCCACTTGTCGTGCCAGTTGGCCTTCTGGTAGTCGTAGGAATCTTTGTACCGCTTCAGATTCTTCTGAAGTACGGAGTCGCTAGAAGTGGTGTCGCTGCTATTGGTTTTGCGTTTCGCCATGTAGTGCCTTTATGCCCTTCAATATGAAGCAGCGCACGTCTTTTGTCCATAGCGATTTCACCAACCTCGGGGCCGTTGCTTGGCGCGAGCCACCCAGTCGGCGGTCTTGATGCGCGCTTCGCCGGCCGTGGGCTTCAGCGTCTCGTTGCCGTAGCGCGTGGCGTCCAGGAAGTGGTTCCAGAGGTCGATCGGCGTGTTGAGGATGCGCCCCTCCTTGTCCGTCATCCACATGTAGTTCCGGTACTCCTTGATGCCGTTGGTCGAGCGCTTCGTGATGCTCACGCGCTGGTCCTGGAGCTTCTGGATGCCCTGGAGCACGCTTCCCTGGCCCTTGTTGGCCGCGAGGACGTTGACGCCGTAGCTCTTCAGCTCGTCGATCGACTTCGGCTCGCTGCTGTCCGCCACGACGAGCGTGCGCGGCTGCGGCAGGTTCAGGAGGATGTCCGCGATCTGCTTGTTGCTGAGGCCCTTCTGGTACGTCTGCTCGTCGAGGATGATCCCGCCGTTGTAGCTGTAGATGTCTACGAGGGCCGTCGGGTCGTTGCTGTACCCGAAGTCGAGGCCGCGTCGCTCGAGGCGCGCTTCGTGCGGCACCTCATCGACGATCTGCCAGTCGGTGAAGACCTTGCCCTCCACCTCACCGAGCTGTCCAAGGCCGTACACCTGCCACCACGCCTTGTTGTTGCGGCGGGCCTCGATGCTCCCCACGATCTGCGGGTCGAGCGCCTCGTTGTCGACGTAGGTCAGCGTGATGAAGTCGTGCTCGCGGTTCGGAGCCACCTCGTCGTACCACCAGAACTCGTTGGTCGGGTTCCAGTCGAGCCAGACCTCGCTCTTGGTGCGCACCTCCAGCTGGTCGAAGGCACCGTGGCTGACGTTGTTGGCCTCGTTGACGTATAGCCGGTCACGACGAGGGCCGCGGACCTTGCTCGGCTGGTCGGCGCTGAAGAACTCGATCTTGGAGCCGGTCTCGTACGTGTAGATGGAGTCGGTGGCGTTCCAGCTCGGGTCCTGCCAGTAGCCGTGCGCCTCCATGATGTTGCGGAAGTCGCGCATCGCCCCGCGCTTCAGGTGCGGGTAGGACTCGCTGACGATGGACGTCAGGGTCGGCGTGCCGTCGGACTGCGCCTTGTCGATGAGGATCGTCAGGATCGAGATCGTCTTGCCTGCGGACGTACCGCCGGCCACGCCTTTGATGCGCTGCCTCAAAGCGAGGAGCTTACGAGTCGCGGTGGTCGCTTGGTACATCACCACTCACGTGCTGCGTCAGACCGCCCAGAATCGGCGCCGGTAGCTCCTTGCCCTTTGTCGTGAGGTCCGTCTCACGCTTCTCGACGTAGCCGTGATTCGCGAGGACCAGCTTGACGATGGTGCTGTTCCACTCGCCCTTGAGGCCCTTGTTGAGCGCCTGGTAATGCTGGAACGTCTTGATTCGAGCTAACGTCTCCGAGAATCGGCGACCAAGCGCACTGTCGACATCGCGCCACAGGTAGAGGCTGGACTCAGCGACGTCGAGGAAGATCGCGAGGCCGACGTTGCTCGGCAACTCGAAGCGAGCCATCTCACCGATATACTTCCCAGCGCGTTCTACCAGTTCTTTTGTGAGCTTCGTAGGTCTTGCCATATACTATTGGTTATACCATAGTCCCATTGATCGCGACAGAGGGATTTGAGAGCGCAGGGTAATCGCGTATTGCCTGTTTGCCTGATATGAAGCGATTAGCTACAACCTCGCGGTACCAAGATGCGCCCGCAGCATCTTGCATTACCACTAAGTACTCGCCAATCTCAACATCCCTCGGATACGTGAAGGTCGCAACCACGCGAGCCCCAGGAGGTACGGTTGGTTGCCATGTACCGGAACTACCAAATGCGTTGCGTCCAGACGGCGACGGCACGAAGCTGAATAGCTGTAAGTGCACGTTCCCTGCAACGTCTTCTGCTCCAATCACAAAAGCGAATGGAATTGGTGCCGTCCCAGTGTTCACGAGGCTTATGAAAACCGAACGAGTGTCTTCGTCATGCAACGGAGGTCGTATCTCTCGGCGCGTGACGAAGTTGTCTGCGTACTTGTAACGCTTGTCACGCTTTTCTCGCTGGTAAAGAAACAGGGCGAAAAGCACCGCCGCTAGCGTCCCCAGTCCGCTAACCCAGTCAGCAACGCTACCCCAATTCATCAGCCTTCAATCTCCTTCTTCTTCGCCCTCGCTGCCGACCTTGCTGCGATGATTTTGCGCATTCGCCGCTCAGAAAACCACGTCCTCAGAGAGCGAAAACGCTTACCCCTCATTTGCCGCTGCGCAAACTGACCTTCGGACAGATAATAATTCCCTCTAATAAGTCGATGCCAGTGAGCACCGTTTGAATCCCAGAAGGAAATTACTGGATCATACGTCTCAGGGTCAATGAAAAATTCGATCGACGTCGTCTTACTGACGCCTGGCTTCACCACGTTCTCCATAAGTTGTAGATCGAGTTCACTAACGGTTTCCGTCTGGTAGTTGTTGTGAACATCGAAAAAAGACACGTAAGCCATGTAAATGGCCGTATCGCCGGTGTTGTGAATGCGCACCTCGAAGTACACTTCGCCGGTTTCATCATCGCCCACGAGTGCTGTCGCCGCGAAGAACTTGTTCGCAAGTAACCGCTTCTTGCCTCGAATGTCCGAGCGCCACAAGAAGATGCCCCCGCCGAAGGTGAGAGCGGTGGCGATCGAGCCGACCCATTCCGCCCAAGATCCAGGTTCCATGCCCGGAGCCTAGCGGTGACCTCCGACGACGTAGTTCAACAGCTCCTTGGCGTGACACCGCCGGCATCCCCGCACGACGAGGTATGCCGAGCCAGTGAAGCGATCGTTCTCGACCGTCACCGTCTGCTTGAACGTCTCCCACGTGTGAACACAGGTCTGCGGACCGACCCGGGCAGCCCGGCGTGCCTCGGTCGCCTGCTTGATGCGAGCGTGGAGCCCAGCCCGCAGCTGGTCGAGGCGCCCAGGGTCTACCACCACGTCGTTTCCTTGAAGACCGTGCCGAAGTTGTTGGTGCAGTGACCGGTGCAGGCCCAGTACGCAGCAGCTGCGGACCACGAGCCGTAGCGTCCGCTCATGTACTCGGTGAACCACTCATCCTGGCACGCGTAGTCGGACAGCGAGCACGGAAGCTTGCTGCACGGCAGGGCCTGGCCGAGACCGCAGGCTCCGGACGACGCGTTGATGGCGTCAGTCCGAGTGCCACTCTCATGGTGGTAAATGAACGCCTTCGCCTCGGCCTCCGTATCGACGGCCGGCGTCGGCTCTTCAACGGGCGCTGTGGCCTGCGGAGAGACTGCCAGTGGCTCGAGGAGCGCTTCTGGCGCGTCTTGGGCCGTCTCGCTCTGCGGCGCGGTAGAGACGGCTTCTATCGCGCTTGGTCTTTTGACACGACCTGCATGTCACTGACGACGTTCTGGCGAGCCTGGCTATGGATCTCGATCCCGGCGAAGTAGCCAAAGATGGTTCCGGCTGTTGCGAAGGCCAGCGCCGTGACAGCGACGGTCAGAACGAAGGTTGAAAGGCTGAGTCGGGTCGGTGCCTTCGTGAAAATTACGTGTGGCGCTTTGGTGTGTGTTGTACTCATATTCAGTTTTCCTTGTTTAGTTGTACTTACTTGACTGTGACGAACGTGATCTTGCTCGGCGTTCGGTAGTCAGTGATTGCTATTAGGTCAGTCATGTTTGTGTTCCTGTTTATTTGACTGCCTTTAGTTAAGCACGAACGTTACGAATAGTCAATACTATTCATTCATCCGCGGCAACACATGCTCTTTTATGTTTCTGTTCAAGATCCGTGCAGCACGGCTAGGCTTCCTTGGTGGAGTAAAGGAGGTCGTAAACAAGGTGACCCCGACCGCCATAATGGCAAACGAGATCAAGAGGCCAATAAGCGGATCTAGGTCGTTAGCGACAAGCCACTTCTGGAATGGCCAGAACTTGATGCCGAGGACATTGAAGGCTATTGGACCTACGACAAACGAGATAATGCCGCCCGCCCATCGCTTGATCCTGTTCCGAATCCACGGCCTATGCCACTCGCGGTAGTATGAACGTACAACTACGTCACTGATTTGGCTCGAGATCTTCATGCTCGGCTCGCCACTGACCAACAGCCTGTAATGGCGCGCCATGTCTTTTCGCACCAAGCCAGGCGAAAGTGAAAAGTGACCGTCGGCCGACATGCTCATGACGAGGTTGGCAGCGTTATGCTCATGCCCACCCTTCAATTCGTCAAAAACTTCGACGTTGAAGTCGACCGTGAGATCGAGGACCTGGTCAAATTGAGAATACTGAATATCTTTCTTACCCGCCGACCAGACGTAGACGTCGAGAATACCAGGGTCCGGGACAGGCACCCCCTGGACCGCGTACTCCAACTTTGGAAGGCCTGGCGATAATGCTCGCTCGGACGCAATACTGCGGTAGTCATAATCGACCCAGAGCTCATAATCGTCGGCGACGTGGCGCCAGCGATCGAAAAGCCACTGGAACAGGACACCCAAGATTGCGCCCACCACAAGCAGGACCACCGTCTCAAACCACATAGGGGCCAGCCTAGATGTCAGATCCGACGTACAGCGTTTGCCCACCCCCACGCATCGAGCTTCGTCCCGTCCGACATACTCCACTCAACGTGCACTGCCCGATCGTTCCACTCGACAGCAAACGCCTCCGTGATGACGGGCTGCTCCTTGAAGCGCACCCAGGCTCGCACGGGGACGGCCGGCCCCCGCTGAACGGGGTGATTGGCGACGTCGAGCTCCTCGCTGGTGAGGGACACCGGGACCGGGCGTACCGCTGCCTCCGTCACGCGCTGCTGCCTGAGGCGGTCGTAGTGGTCCTCGTAGCGTCGGTTACTGCCCATGGCCTCAGACCGTAGTCGAACGTACGTTCGAACGCGAGGCAGTGCGGAGTGTCCTACGGTGGTGCCATGACAACGGCAGAGACGGTCGACGCGATCCTTCCCCTCCTGTCGATACCGCTCTTCACTGCGACCGTTGTCGCCCTCGTACCAATCGCGATACCGACGATCCGTTGGAACCGCCGCCTGAAAAATGAGCTTGCGGTACTTAAGGATCTTCCTGAGGGCGAGCAAAAGGATCGATTCGAACGCCGCGTAGTGGAGCAAGCGAAGCGCCTAAATGACTACCACGAGCTGATTCCAGTACACGAAAAGATCCTCACATGGGTCTCAGTTCCCGTCTTCGTTGGTCTATCGACGATCGTCATGCTGCAATGGGATGCATTCGGGAAGTTCTCGCTTCTCGATAACATTCTGACGGCTCTAGTAATTCTCTTAGGATTTGGTGCCACTTTGGGCGCCTTCACTGGACGCACCTCTGGCCTCATGAACGGTGAAGCGTATCGCACCTACATGGGTAATGAGATCAAGGGCATGAAACGACAAGCTGCGAGAAGGAGTGCACGTCGTAGGATAAGGGGTATGAAGAAAGCGGAAAAACTCGCCAACGCGAACAAGCCCCCTGTCGAGCGCGTAGCAGGCTCGGGGAGTTAGTACTGAAGCATTCCCTGAGTGGGGTGCAGTCGGTGGGTTCTTCAGGGATGGCTTGAGTAGCAACTCCCCAGTGAGTTAAGGATCTAATGACGACGTAACAGACTGATTCATACGGCTACATGGCGCTAGCAGCTTTACACTCCCTTTTCCATAAGTGGTTGAGGATGAGCAACTGCTAGCCGACCACGCGAGAGCCTTCAGTGCACCTCAGCATTGGAAATAGTCCAACTCGTGTGGACATGTAGCCGTATGAACTGAACCGGAATGTAAAGGTGCGCGGGTTGTTTCTCTTTGATCCCATCAGTACAAAGCAGGCTTTACGATAGCCGAAAACGTTGAGCTGTTTTACCGTGCCATTTTACGTCTGCACGGAAGCCAACAGTCAGGGACTCCCGAGACTACAAAAGAACCGCCCTTAGTAGGACGGTTAGCTCTCAGTTCACGTTCTATTATGAAGGAACGTAGTTAGATTGCAACCCCCTACAGGCCGAACTCAGGACGAAGCAATCTTGAACTGAGAGCTTCGTGCTTTTTACTATGATGCACATCGTTACTTAAGTCAATGATTTCTCCGGCAAAGAAGATCCTTCGGTACCAGGAAGCCCGCTAGCCGAATATCAGCGGCGCGAACTCATGGGTCGTAGAGACCATGAACATCTTTGACTCTTCCGCCCCGTACTGCTTGATCCAGTACCTCAGCTTGGCCGCTCGCTCGTCGTCTGGCGCTATGAACAGTACGAACGGCACGAACGTCTCAGCGGCCTCCAGAGCCGCCAAGTAGCCCGCGAGCTTGTCGTTGATCTGCGTCTGGCGCTCCGTGCCCATGTCGATCTCGACCCAAAACGCCAGGTTGCGGCGCTTCGCGATGTCGGCGATGTCTATGAACAGGTCTGGTCGGACGATGACGTTGCCGACCTTCCGATGGCTGTCGGGTTCCGTCTCGAAGTTGTCGATCCGGAGCCGGCCCTTCTGCTCGTACTCCAGGAGGGCGGTGTAGGCGTCCGCGATCGCCATGGAGTGCAGCTTGACCGCTCTGAAGGGCCAGTAGGCCCCCTCTCGCCCACACAACGCCCAACCTTGCCGCCCGAGCTGGTAGACATACTGCCCGCTTCCCGCCCCCGTACCGCCGATCATCCTCCGCTCCAGGCGGGCCAGGAACTTCGTCTCGACGAGCCGGTTGAGTGCTCGATACATCGGGGTGTCAGACGATCCAGTGAAGTGCATCGTTCGGATGTGTCCTGCCGCGAGCTGCCCGAAGCGCCCAACTGACAGGACTATTTGGCGGTCGCGGTCGAGGAGAATCATGGAAGTGACTATGAGACACACCAGTACGCGTGTCAACGAGGCGCGGATCCCCGCCAGCACGCCGATCCTGCGTGGGCCGAAGCGCACGTCTCCCCCACAGCCACTGTCACACCACGGTAAGCGACGTAAAAGCGACTCCACGGGCCTGTGGATAAGCCCATACCATTCCGTGCGACAAAAGTATTGACTATTCGCAGCATAAGCGCATAATGAGTTGCAGGAAGAAGGCGGGACACTAAGTCGGTCCGACAGCCGATCATCCGGGCTCATCAATAGCAAAACAAGGGGGACATCATTAGGAAGCGATCACATGGAAGAAGGCACTTGGAAAATCGACCGCGCTAGCTACGGCAGCGGGGCAACGAAAGTCAAAGCAACAGATCAGTGGGATCCACTCATGCGAGCGGCACTCAAGGAACTAGGACAGCGAGAGACGGAACGAACCGGACAGAAGATATCGGTCGTCACACTACTCGCGAACCTCAGCGTCCGGAACGGCTCGTTCGCGATTGAGAAGAGAAAGGAGCTGCGACAGATACTAATTCAACTGAAGAAGGAGAACACTCATGGCAGAAGGGATCATCAAAGGTAGTCAAATAGCAGCAGCGCTCGTCGCGTTTCGCGGTGACATGCCTGTGGTCAAGCGGTCGTCTTCCGGCCAGGCAGGGAGCCGCAAGTACAAGTACGCCGACCTCGCGACCGTGGAAGCTACTGCACAGCCACACTTGAAGAAGAACAAGCTCGCCGTCACTCAACCGATCGACGAGGCCGACAACGGCTCGACCTACCTGAAGACCATCATCCGTCACGAGTCTGGTGAGCGCGAGGGGACGCGCATCCGCGTTCCGATCGAGGGGGTCTCCCCCCAGGATGTCGGCTCCGTCATCACCTACTACCGCCGCTACGCGTTTAGCGCCGCGCTCGGGATCGCTGTCGAAGGCGAAGACGATGACGGAGACGCCGGCAAGGATGCGAAGCTACCGACCACGCGAACGCCTTCGACGACGAAGGCTGCCAGCGAGAAGCAGATCGGTCTCATCGAGACGTTGGCGAAGCGCAAGGGCAAAAACCAGGAGTGGGTGGTCAACACCCTCGAGCGGGTCAGGAGCAGTGCGGACGCGTCGACGGTGATCGACAAGCTCGGTGAGCTAGAGGACGCGCAGTAATGCAGGTCTTCGAGTACTTCAGCGACCGTGAACAGGAGATGCGCGCCGAGGGCGACATCCTTGAGCACGAGGCACAGACGGTGGGCACCTGCCGTGCATGCCTCGCCCACAGCACAACGCTCGACAGTGACGGCCTCTGCGCCGCCTGCGAGGAACAGCCAGCACGAGCACAGTTGCTCGCCCTGCTGGCACCAAGACAACTAATGGGCACAGCCCAAGGAACCACCAAGTGAGTAAAAGGCTAACCAAGATCAAGTTCCACTCGATCGCACGAGACATCAAGGACGGCCGCAGGAGCGTCGCTGAGATGGCGGAGTTCCATCACGTGTCAGGTCAGACGATCCGCGCAGTGAAACGAACGAGGACGTGGCCGGCGTTCGTCCTGGCAAAGCAACAGCGCATGTCCTACATCGCCAACGCGAAGGACCAGAAGTTCCACGACGCGCAGAAGGCTGGGCTCAACCCGGTCCGGCGTGCGGCCGCTCCGAAGCTGACGCCTAACGAACAGCGCCTTCAGGACGGGCTCGACCAGCTCGGTCGGTTCATCACCCGTGAGGAGTTCGAGACGGCCAACCGTGAGCTGCACGCTCGCCTCGACATGCAACGGGACGCTCTCATCAGCAAGAAGAAAAAGCGGTCCTGGCCGTGGGGCCGCCGCTGATGGCAGGCACGGTCGAGGGCGGGCGGAAGGCCGCGGCGAAAAACCTCGCCAACGATCCGAACTTCTATAAGAAGATCGGTCGCATCGGAGGTCGCAACGGCACTACGGGCGGCTTCGCGGCCAACCCCGAGCTGGCGAGCGTGGCAGGGAAGATCGGCGGAGCAAAGTCTCGACGCCGGAGGATCGCCGCTGCCTAGACGTCGCTCGCCACGGAGCAGTGGCGGCACACGAACACCAGGACGTCGAGGGACCGGTCAGCGTTCAGCGCGCGGATGAAGCCAGGCTCCAGCCGGCGCCGCTCACACGCGATGCAGTAGTACCGATCGAGTCCCTGCGACTCCATGTAGGCGATCACGCGGTCACGGAGGGAGTCCGGACGCTGGATCGCCTGACGCGTCGGTCGTCGACCCAAGCGCGTCGCAACGAGACGCTGCACCTGGCGCTCCGAGATCGAGAGCCCCAGCTCCTCCTTGATGAAGCGAGCTGACATGCCCTTCTGGGCGTAGTAGAGGATCTCCTCGATGTCGTAGCGGTTGTGCATAGATAGAACCATTTAAACACAGGGAGGCCGTATGGCACTATTACACATAGGCAACACGAAAGAATCAATCGATAACGCAGCAAGCGGAGTCATCGGTGTCTTGAAGGCAGGGTTCGACTACCATGCGGATCAAGAAACCGTACAGGCCGCACTTTCATCGCTAGCAAAGCTTGGTGAAGTACACAACGTTAGTGTCACGAACAGCACCTTCAGCACGAGCGCTAGCCCGGCTATAGCCATGGGTGCCGGCGAAGATCCCGAGGATGACAACGACGACGATGACGATCAGTCGGAATAGCGTCGAGCCGTAAAAGGTATCTTCTGCGACGTACCCACCAGGGGTCGCAGAAGCGACAGTAGCCAGAGCACGGAATCGCACTTTGTCAATTAGTCGGAAAGTTGGACAGCAGCCCGCGTTCGTGGCCTTGTATGCATCGCACACCACGACCGGCTGAGTCTGTCAAAGATGACGGCGACGTCGACTTTTCCACAGGTCGCGGCTCGAACCGAGCGTGCGGGGCACTAATACGTGTCGTACACCCGCCCGTTCGGCCCGAGCTGTGACATGCGGCCGCTCAGTAGAGCGTGATGATGTGCTTGTCCTCATCCAGCACAACTCGCTCCCCAGCGAAGTGCACCTGAACGATGCCGGAACCCCACTTGATCATCTCGATCACGGCCGCCGTAGCGCTGGCGTCAGCGGATCCCTTCAGCTCGATCTCGATGATCCGCCCAACATGCTCGGGTCCAAGGTCTTCCGGCTTGATGATCTCTTCAGATGTCATCAAGCCAGGGTAGAACAGAACTTCATAACTGAACACCGAAGGAGGTGACATGAACCAAAACCAACCAACTACAACCCGAAGCCGCCCGATGATCGCGCTCCTCCACCGCATCCTGCATGCCATCGGACGTTGCCCACGACAGCGCGCTGGCTACCGCTGCTCAGGAGCACCCCGACGCTGCGGGTGGAACCAGTGACCGAGCGGCGTCCGGCTCAACCGTCCATCGACGTCCCCAGCAACGCGGAGCTGCTGGAGTCGATCCTCACCGTCGAGGGGTCCTTTGGAGACAGCTACAACCGCTTCCACGCGTACTCGCTCCGCAACCTCGGGTTCCTTGCAATGCAGGGTTGCCCGCCGGAGCCCGTGGCCACGTTCAAGCGCTGGCAGGAGCTGGGCTACCACGTGGAGAAGGGCGAGCGGGCTTACTCGATCCTTCGACCGATCACCGTGAAGCTGAAGGGCGACGAGGCTGTAGAGCCAGCGGCAGACGCGCAGCACGACCAGCCGAAGATGATGCGCCGCTTCAAGGTGGTGCGTGCGCTCTTCCACTACGGCCAGGTGGCCGGCGAAGGCGAGCTACCTCCGTACGTGCCACCAACGTGGGACGAAGCAGGAGCTCTCAAGGCGCTGGACGTGACCGTAGAACCGTTCCGCCTCTTCAACGGCAACGTCATGGGGTACGCCTACGACCGGACCATCGCCGTCTCCCCTGTTGCTCCGTACCCGTTCAAGACCAAGATGCACGAACTCGGCCACGTGGTAGCCGGTCACACCGAAGACGGCGCAGATGACGAGGACGACCGCGAGGCGATGCACCGAGGCATCAACGAGTTCCAAGCGGAGTCCACCGCCTACCTGGCACTGCACCAGCTCGGTGCGGAGGCTCAGATGAACGCGAGCGAGAGCCGCGCCTACGTGAAGCACTGGCTACGAGGTGGCGATCCGAGCGAAGTGGACGTCCGTCAGGTTTTTAGCGCGACAGACCGGATCATCCGGGCCGGACAAATTAGCATTGACCCAACTGACTAGAAATGCGAATATCAAAGCAGCCCTAGAAGGCTCAAAGCGGTCAGCGTCAAAACGGTGGCAGACGTTTCAATTCGCTCGCACCTTTCACAACCGGATCAACGACAGAAATGCACGCGGGAAGCGTGAAGGAAGAACGCTAGGCCAACGTTTAGGCCGATGAGAGCGGTGGCCGAGAGGTACCGCATGGGGATGTTCCTCTCCAATAACTCTCCCAACTGCGACGTTCGAATCGTCGCCCCACGATGCAGTCGTTGATCCATCCGGCTCGTTCACCGTCGCCGCCCATGTTGAGGGGCGGGGACCGGACGCTCCGGATGGACGTGCGATTTAAGTTCCCCTTGTCGTACGTTCCAGTCTCAGGTCGACAGGCAACTACCCTCCGCCTGTCGACCTCCTAGTTCCACGCATACCTCGCAGGTGCGTGGAACTAGGAGGAATGAACTATCGAATCGATCCCTACAAGCCGCACTGATACCGCTCTGTTCGCGCTGGAGACTCTCTACGCAGTACAGCCGGCCGAGACACGCTTGGAGCACGCTGCCCGCATCGAGCAGCATCACCAAGACCTCGTGCAACGCATCGGGTGGGTGAACCTCCTCCGGGAGGACCGGACAACTGGCATACCCGAGGACGAGGCGAGTCCTGAGTTCTGGGCGTGGGCTGAGGAGATCGCGGACACCACCGACCGCGATCTTGACGAGCTGGTCCGGTCGCTCGGGCTCCAGGCGCAAGCTGCTCTCGCTCAGCTCTCGCTCGCTGGTCTGACTGAACGAACACTGCTTCTTCGGAGTCGCAAGCAGGGTGACGGGCCGCTCCATGCGTAGGGCAATGCTTCCAAACTCCGAGTCGGTGATCCAGCAGCGGGTCTGCCTCTACCTGAAGACTCACTACCCAGACGCGATCTTCCGCTCTGACTTCGCCTCAGGCTTGAAGCTGTCGATCGGACAGGCGACGCTCCACAAGAGTCTCCAGTCCAGCCGCGCCTGGCCGGACCTCGTGATCTACGAACCCAGGCGCAGCTACCAGGGGCTGTGCATCGAGCTGAAGCGCGAAGGAGTGGCGGTCTTCAAGAAAGACGGGTCCCTGCGCGCAGACGAGCATCTGCACGAGCAGGCCGCGATGCTGGCCGCCCTCCGTCACCGCGGGTACATCGCGGACTTTGCCATCGGTTACGACGCGGCCGTGCGCATGATCGAGGACTACTTCGCCTGATCGCTGGTGCGACTGCGTGACCGACCGGTCGCGCTGAACATCCACGATCAGGGAGGCGTCATGACGACAGCACTCGTTCTACCGGCAACCGAAGAACCGTACCTCTGTGACCTCACCAGCGCAGAGCAGATCCACTCACTCGTCAACGGCTGGTTCGAGATCCTCGACCTCGTCCAGCCCGGAGCGACGCTCTGGATCAACGACGAAGCCGCGCTGACCAACAAGCCCTTCAACCAGCACGCGATGTGGCTGCTCCTGGCCCACTCGCCAAGCGTCACCACGAGCCCGTTCCTCCGCGGCTCGATCGTCCTCACTGGACCGATGCGCACCAACGAGGACGGGCTGAGCGACGTGGACGACTACTTCGTCGACCTCGTCATCCGCGGCTCCCGGTTCACCGCCGAGGTGTGGCTGAAGGACGCGACCGACTGGAAGGACATGAACATGCCGTTCGACACCTGGAAGTCGGCGTACCAAGCCGTGCTGAGCCTGAAGGAGCGCTGGCCTGATGTCGAGCGCACCCGAGTTCGTCCGCTCCCCTGAACGTGAAGAGCCCCGCAGCCAGCGGGGCTTCTTCTTTGCGACACGCCCGGGATCTTGACATCCGAAGACAAAAAAGAACGTCTTCCGAAGAAACGCTCTGCACACCACAGAGCACTATAGGGCGCCATAGGGCTTGTTAGCCGTGAACGGTGAAGCGAGTCGGATCGGTCTCGGCCCCTTGTTCGGCTGAGGCGATCGTTAGTGTGGTTGCTAGTAGGGGTAAGAACGAGACGGACGCGGAAGTACGGCTCGACATCGGTGAAGGAAGGAAAGCATGTACAAGGACGAGTTGAAGAAGGAACGAGACGGCGACGCCTGGCGACGAGCAGGGGGTGTCGCAACTATCGGGAACGCGGTCGTTAATCTGATCCGCATCTTCGTCAGGGATTGAAATGGCCCCCACCTTCCGCGAGCAGTTGGGACGCTCAAGCGGAAGGTGGGGGCGTAGGTGGGCCGTTCAGGAACCGGGCTTGTAGCCCTTGCGGCGACCCTTGAGGCCGTCGGCGCGCTCCAGCACGGCGCTGAGGTTCGGCGCGAGCTTGTTGAACTCGGCCAGCGTGACGACCATCTCGGTCGTCCGTCCGTTGCGGATCTCCAGCGACACCAGGTTGGCGGCGGGCTTGAGGTCCTTGACCTCGATCGGGAGAGCGTCGAACTGCTTCGGCTCGTCGAGATCGGGGTGGCTGCGGACGATGATCGTGACGATCTCGTCCTCGGTGGCTTCGGCACCCGTGAGGTCCGAAACCCTGATCTGGCGGAACCCCATTCGGGATCACACTCCTTATGTTGGGACGGGCACCGGGTGTGCTCGTCATGCCACTACTAAGAAGCATTTGTCTCGCCCCGTAAACCGTAGAAATTACAACAGACTTAACGACCCCCGTTTGAGACAATAGAAGTACATATGCAAGACCAGTTCGACCTCACCGCCTATGTCACCGCTTCCACTCACGCGAGCGGAGTCCCTTTGAAGGTCGAGGACCAATCGGTCATCACCTCGACCGCGACCATGGTCGCAGCACGACGCGCTGAACACCTCCCCGTCGCCGCCTAACGGCGCGGGACGTCCGATCGACCAGAGCCTCGTCCGATCCGATTTCGGGTGTCTCAGCCCCCCTCGGCGCGTGGTGTGCTTGGCTACTTGTTACGTCGTCGAGGAACAGCACTCCCCGGGTGGCGCGGGCGACCGCGCCGGGCCGGATGCGGCCGCTGCCCCCGCCGACGATCGCTGCGGACGAAGCGGAGTGGTGCGGACTCTCGAACGGCGGTCTGCGCACCAGCGCGCCACCGGTCGGCGCTCCGACCAGCGAGCGCATGCAGGTGGCCTCGAGCGCTGCATCGTCGTCGAGGTCGGGGAGGATGCCCGGCAGGCGCGAGGCGAGCATCGTCTTCCCGGCGCCGGGAGGCCCGAGCAGGAACACGTGGTGCCCGCCCGCCGCCGCGACGACCATCGCCTCGGCCGCCTCCTCGTTCCCCACCACGTCGGAGAGATCGAGGCGGGCCTCCGGCTCGGACACCGTCTCAGACGGCGGCGCGGCCTCGGGGAGCACCGGCACTTCCCACTCGGCTCCGTGCCAGACGGCGGCCGCCGCCAGCGAGGAGACCGCGATCACCTCGACGCCGTCGACCAGCTCCGCCTCGAGCCGGTCCTCGACGGGGACCATCACGCGGCGCCTGCCCTCGCGGGCGGCCGCGAGCACCGCGGGCAGCACGCCCGGGACGGAGCGCAGCCGGCCGTCCAGGCCGAGCTCCCCGATATGGACGACCGCGGCGACCGACTCCGCATCGACCTCACGGAGCGACGCGAGCGCGGCCAGCCCGATGGCGAGATCGAAGGCGGAGCCGTGCTTGGGCATCGCGGCCGGCGAGAGGTTCACGGTGATCTTGTACTCGGCGATGGTGCTGCCGGAGTTGATCGCCGCCGAGCGCACCCGCTCCTTCGCCTGCGCGAGCGCGGCGTCGGGCAGGCCGATGATCACCATGCCCGGGGTGCCGTCGGCCGAGTGGGCCTCCACCCCGACCACGGCTCCCGCGAAGCCGACGAGACCGACCGCGGAGGTCCTCCCCAGGCCCATCAGGCCACCGCCCGCAGGTGCCGGATCTGCGACGGGACTCCCCCGGGAGCGACGATGCCGACCGCGTCGATCCGCAGATGCCGGGAGCGCTCGTGATGCTCGTCGGCCCAGGCGTAGGCGAGTCGCCGCAGGCGCTGCGCCTTGGCCCGCGTGATGGCCTCGACCGGCAATCCGAAGCGCGTCGACGAGCGCGTCTTCACCTCCACCACGACCAGTGCCGACCCGTCGCGGGCCACGATGTCGAGCTCGCCCTCGCGGACCCGCCAGTTGCGGTCGAGGATCTCGAATCCGTTGTCTCTCAGGTGCGCCGCCGCGATCTCCTCGCCGCGCCGCCCCAGTTCGTCCTTGTCCATGCGTCCTCCTGCCGGAAGCGTGCCGGAGCAGGAACGAGCGCTGTACGGCCGGGAGGGGATCCGGGGAGAAGAGGGCCGAGGAGGCGGGTGGGGAGGGACGTCGGGCCGGGGTCTTCGGACGCCGCCGGGGGCGGCTATGCGACCAGCAGGAGGAATCCGCGTTGCCTGAAGACGAGACCCGCGGAGCCGCGCATCCGAGAGAGCTCCGGAGCGGGGTGGGGCTCCGGGCACCGGGTCTCGATGCGCCGGCGGAGGCGGCTACGCGACCAGCAAGGGGTCCGGAGCCTGCCGCGACAGCGTCCTACTCGTCGAGCGCGAGCTCCTTGGGGAGCTCGAACTCCTTGCGGGAGAGCTCCTCGACGTTGACGTCCTTGAAGGTCAGCACGCGCACCGACTTCACGAAGCGGTCGGAGCGGTAGACGTCCCAGACCCACACGTCGCGCATGGTCAGCTCGAAGTAGAAGTCGTGCTCGGTGTCGCGGCGGACCAGGTCGACCTCGTTCGCCAGGTAGAACCGGCGCTCGGTCTCGACGACGTACGAGAACTGCGAGACGACGTCGCGGTACTCCCGGTACAGTGCCAGCTCGACCTCGCGGTCGTAGTCCTCGAATTCGTCCTCATCCATCGTTGGACAATCCTACGCCGAGCCGACGGGCACGAACGCCGGGAGCGGCTCCTCGACGCTCTCCCGCGACTTCGACAGCCAGGTCACCCGGTGCAGCGGGGACGGGCCGACCCGCTCGATCCCCGCCCAGTGCGCGGCGCTGCCGTAGCCCTTGTTGCTGTCCCAGGCGTAGTCGGCGAAGTCGTCGTGGTGGCGCACCATCTGACCGTCCCGGCCCACCTTCGCGAGCACGGAGGCGGCGGAGACGGCGGCGCAGTCGCGGTCGGCCTTCACACGGGTGACGATCGTCAGCTCGGCCGCCCACTCGCCCAGCGCGGGCGTCAGCCAGTCGTGGGCGCCGTCGAGGAGGACGACGGCGGTGGCGAGGTCGACGCCCTGGTCGGCGAGGCGCTCGATGCCCCTCGACGCGGCGCGGCCGAGGCCGGCGATGATCCCGGTCTCGTCGATCTCGTCCGCCGAGGACTCGCCGATCGCCCAGGCCGAGACCCACTTCGCGACTCCCGGCAGGAGCGCCTCGCGGCGGGCGGGAGCGAGCATCTTGGAGTCGCGGAGCCCCTCGGGGAAGCGCCCGCAGCGGCTGCCGATCGACACGACACCGACCGACACCGGGCCGGCGATCGCGCCGCGGCCGACCTCGTCGCAGCCGATGACCGTCTCGTAGCCCTGCCGGAAGAGGCGCCGCTCCTGCGTCAGCGTCGGCTCGGCGACGACCACCTAGCCCTGCCCGCTCTGCGCGTCGTCCGAGCCCTCCTCGGAGGCCTCGGTGTCGACTCCGCGGAACACCGACGGGTAGTCGTCGAGCCACGCCCACTGCTGCACGGGCCAGGTCACGAGGATCGCGCGGCCCACGACGTTGTCGATCGGCACGAAGCCGCCGCCCGGCTTGTCGGTGTTGTAGCGGGAGTCGGCGGAGTTGTAGCGGTTGTCGCCCATCACCCAGAGCGAGCCCTCGGGCACGACGACGTCGAAGGGGGTGGCCGAGACCGCCTGCACCCCGTCCGGCAGCTTCACGTAGGGCTCGTCGATCGGGTTGCCGTTGATCTCGACCTGGCCGAGCGGTGTGCAGCAGGTCACGTGGTCGCCCGGCAGGCCGATGACGCGCTTGATGAGGTGGTCGTTGCTGTCGGGAGCGGTGAGGCCGACGAGCGCGAGGGCGGAGTCGACCGCGGCCTGGAACGGCGGCACGGAGGGCTCGGAGCTCGGCGAGAGCCATCCGCCGGGATCGCGGAAGACGACGACGTCGCCGCGCGAGATCTTCACCACTCCGGGTACGAGCTCGTTCACGAGGATCCGGTCGTTCTCGACGAGCGTCTGCTCCATCGAGGAGGAGGGGATATAGAAGGAGCGGATCAGGAAGGTCTTCACGAGGAAGGAGACGAGCACCGCGACCACGAAGATGATCAGCACGTCGCGGAGGAAGAGCAGGACTCCCCGGCGCTTGCGCGGGCGCTTCTCGGACGGATCCGCCGAGTGGCGGGCGTGGTCCTCGCCTCCGGGGAGGCGGACCGGGGCCGTGCTGTCTGTCATCGCTCGCCGTCGCCCCTACTGTGCATCACCGGGTGGACTCCCCGGACGGATCGCCCCGAGAAAGGGAGGAACCCCGGTCCATCATAGGTGGACCGGGGTTCCCGAGAAGTCGTGCGGAAGCCGCTCAGGCGTCGCGCTTCTCCTTGATCTTGGCCTTCTTGCCGCGCAGGTTGCGCAGGTAGTAGAGCTTCGCGCGACGGACGTCACCGCGGGTGACGACCTCGATGTGGTCGATGACCGGCGAGTGCACGGGGAACGTGCGCTCGACGCCGACCTGGAAGCTCACCTTGCGGACGGTGAAGGTCTCGCGGACGCCCTCGTTGGAGCGGCCGATGACGACGCCCTGGAAGACCTGGATGCGCGAGCGGGAGCCCTCGACGATGTTGACGTGGACCTTGACGGTGTCGCCGGCGCGGAAATCCGGGACATCGCTGCGGAGGGACGCCGCATCGACGGAATCGAGGATGTGCATGCTGTATCGCTCTCCGTGCCCGCCACAGGTCGAACACCGTTTCGTTGATGGAAGTCGGTCGTGCCCACGTCGTCGCGGCTCCCCTGTGGCAGAGCCTGCGCGAGGCACAAGCGCTCATTCTGCCATGCCGCGTCGATCCGAGTCAAAGCAGGGTCATGAGCAGGGCAGGGTCACCCGGAGGCAGAGCCGCGCAGAGGGCGGGTCCGTCGAGAGGGCCGAGCTGTGGAGCTGGGCGGGGCCTCGCAGGAGACAGCGCCTCTCGGGACGCCCGACCCTCAGAGGACGATGGTCTGCCCGTCCTGCGGGCGCTCCGGGTCGAAGCCCTCGCCGGCGACCGGGCGGTGAGCGCCCTCGGCCTGCACGGACGCCGCCTCCGAGAAGGCGAGGAGAGTGGCCCTCGCGTCGGCGAGGAACCGCCACGCCGAGTGCCAGAAGGCCGCCACTCCGAGGACCACCGAGAGCAGGCCCAGCGCCCAGGCGCTGGGTGGGAAGAAGCCGAAGGCGATCAGGGAGAGGTGCCAGGCGCCGACCACGGCCACGTCGCCCCACGCGGGAGTGCGCGTGGGCCGGACGGTCACACGGAATGCGACGATCGCGGCCACAGCCGCCAGCGCGACCGCCAGAATGGGGAGGGCGATCACCAGGCCGAGCACGGTCCAGCCGCTCGATCCTCCGAAGACCCCGTAGCCGAGGAGGATCCACAAGGGCAGCACGATCGCCGCCGGGAACTGCCAGGAACCGAATGCCCGTCGCGTGCGCATGCACCGACCGTACCCACCACCGCTGAGCGACGGCTCAGCGGACCCCGAGAGGATCAGGATGATCGAGCTACGCACCCCCGCCGAGATCGAGGAGATGCGTCCCGCCGGCCGCTTCGTCGGCGAGGTACTGAAGGCCACCTCCGCTGCCGCCGCGGTCGGCGTGAACCTGCTGGAGCTCGACCGGCTCGCCCACGACATGATCCGCACGGCCGGCGCCGAGTCCTGCTACATCGACTACCACCCCTCCTTCGGCGCGAGCCCCTTCGGCAAGGTCATCTGCACCTCCGTCAACGACGCGGTGCTGCACGGCCTGCCCTTCGACTACCGGCTGAAGGACGGCGACCTGCTCACCCTCGACTTCGCCGCCTCCGTGAACGGCTGGGTCGCCGACTCGGCCATCAGCGTCGTGGTCGGGACGCCGCGCGAGGAGGACCTCGCCCTCATCGACACCACCACACGCGCGCTCGAGGCCGGCATCGCCGCCGCGCAGCCCGGGAAGAAGATCGGCGACATCTCCGCGGCCATCGCGGCCGTCGCACACGCCGAGGGCCTGTCCATCAACACCGACTTCGGCGGCCACGGCGTCGGCCGCACGATGCACGGCGATCCGCACATCCCCAACGACGGACGCGCCGGCCGCGGCTACCCGCTCCGCCCGGGCCTCGTCGTCGCGATCGAGCCGTGGTTCCTGCAGACGACCGACGAGATCTACACGGACAAGGACGGCTGGACCCTCCGCAGCCGCGACGGCTCGCGCGGCGCCCACATGGAGCACACGATCGCCATCACCGAGACGGGGAACATCGTCCTCTCCGCGCGGGACTGACTAAAGATGGACAGTACCGCTATCGGATAGCGAAACTGTCCACGTGCGAATCTCGGAGCTCAGCCGCAGCAGCGGCGTCAGCCTGCCCACGATCAAGTACTACATCCGGGAGGGGCTGCTGCCGCCGGGCGACGCCGCCGGCCCCCAGCGGGCGGAGTACGGGGACGCCCATGTCGCCCGCCTGACGCTGCTCCGGGCGCTCATCGAGAGCGGCGGCGTCGGCATCGCCGGCGCGAAGCGGATCACGGCCGCGCTCGACGCGGGCGTCGGTCCGACGGCGGCCTTCGAGGTGGCGCAGGACGTGGTCTCCGTGAGCGCCGACTCAACCGCGTCCGCCACCGAGGCGTCGACGCGGCGGATCGCCGAGGCCGCGGGCTCCGACCACTGCGGCCACCCTGCCGTCGCGACGGCGGCACGGGCGCTCGACGCGCTCGAGCTCTCCACCGGACCGATGAGCGCCGGCTGGCTCGAGGCCTACGCCCGCGCCGCCGCCCTCGTCGCCTCCGCCGACCTCGACGAACTGCAGGCCCGTGAGAGCGTGAGCGAGCAGGCTGCCGTCGCCGCCGTCGGCACCGCGCTCGGAGACGTGGTGCTGCAGTCGCTCCGGCGCGTCGCCCAGGCGCGCGAGACGCAGAGCCGCTTCGGCTCGACAGAGGTGCCCCGATGAGCGCCGCGACCGAGACGCCCGCGCGCACGGCCTCAGCTGCTCCGCACCGGCCGCTCCTGGTACTCGCTGGCGCGATGGCGGTCGGCGCCCTCCTCTGCGCGATCGCGCTGGTCGTCGATCCCCGCGAGTTCGGCGGACAGCCGCTCTGGGGCAAGCCGCTGAAGTTCTGCCTCTCGATCGCGCTGTACGCCGTGACGCTCGCCTGGCTGATCGGGCTCGTGCCCCGCCGGCGCCGCCTCGCCCGAGCGCTGGGCACGGTCGCGGCGGTCGGTCTGGCGGTCGAGATGGTCGTGATCGGAGGCGCCGCCCTGGTCGGCGAGCGCAGCCACTTCGACGTCTCCACTCCCCTGCACGCCGCGCTCTGGGCCTCGATGGCCGTCTCGATCGTGGTGGTCTGGCTGGCGACGCTGGTCCTCGCCGCCCTCCTGGCGCGGGTGCCGCTCGGCGACCCTGCGCTGACGCTCGCCGTCCGCGTCGGACTCGTGATCGGGCTCGTCGGGATGGCCCTCGCGTTCCTGATGACGGGGCCCTCGCCCGGCCAGATCAGCGACTACCAGGGCGTCGTCGGTGCGCACGCCGTCGGAGTCGCGGACGGCGGACCCGGCCTCCCCCTCCTGGGCTGGAGCACCACGGGGGGCGATCTGCGCATCCCGCACTTCGTCGGGATGCACGCTCTGCAGGGGCTCCCGCTGCTCGCGCTGCTGCTCGGACGGCTGGCACCCCGGATCCCCGTGCTGCGCCTCGGATGCACCCGGCTGCGGCTCGTCGCCCTGGCCTCGGCGGGCTGGGCGGCCGCGGTGGCCCTCACCTGCTGGCAGGCGCTGCGCGGACAGGCGCTGACCGCACCGGACGCGCTGACCGTCGCCGTCGCTACTGTGGCCGTGATCGCCCTCGCCGGAGGGACGATCCTCACCCTCGCACGAACGGAGGCCCGCGCATGAGCCGGCTGCACCGCGGCTGGACGCCGCTCGGGATCGTCTACCTCGTCCTCGCCCTCGCCGGGCTGATCGGGACCTGGACCTGGAACGTGAGGGCGATGCAGGAGGGCGCGGACCTGCTCGCCGGCCTCGCCGCAGGCGGGCCGTGGGTGTCGTCGTTCTCGACCGACCTGCTGGTCGTCGCGATCGCAGCCGTCGCCTTCATGGTGGTGGAGGGCCGCCGGATCGGGATGCGCCGCGTGTGGATCCTGGTGCTGCTCGCGCCGCTGGTCGCCCTCGCGTTCGCGTTCCCCCTCTTCCTCGCCCTCCGCGACCGGCACCTGGCCCTCGCGGCCCGGTGACCTGCGGCTCGGGGCTAGGGAAGCAGTTCGGGGCGGACGCGGCGGGTGCGCTCGACGCTCTGCTCGTGGCGCCAGGCGGCGATCGCCCCGTGGTTGCCGCTGAGGAGCACCGGAGGGACGTCGAGGCCCCGCCAGGAGGCCGGCTTGGTGTAGCTCGGGTACTCGAGCAGCCCGTCGGAGTGGCTCTCCTCGACCAGGCTCGCCGGGTTGCCGACGACGCCCGGTACCAGGCGTCCGACGGCCTCGATCATCGCCATCACGGCGACCTCTCCTCCGTTGAGGACGTAGTCGCCGAGGCTGATCAGCCGGACCCGCGCGCGCTCGGCGGTGTGGTCCACGACGCGCTGGTCGATGCCCTCGTAGCGGCCGCAGCCGAAGACGAGGGTGGACTCCTCCGCGAGCTCGCGGGCGGTCGCCTGGCTGAACAGCTCGCCCGCGGGCGATGGGAAGATCACGACGGGGTCGTCCGAACCGTCGAGGATCGTGTCGAGCGCCTCGCCCCACGGCTCCGGTCGCATCACCATGCCCGCGCCGCCGCCGTAGGGCGTGTCGTCGACGGTGCGGTGGCGGTCGTGGGTGAAGTCGCGCAGGTCGTGCACGCCGAGCTCGATCAGCCCGCTCTGCCGCGCACGGCCGAGCAGGCTGATGTCGAGCACGCCGAAGAACTCCGGGAAGATCGTGACGATGTCGATCCTCACGACCGGGGCTCCTCCTCGGAGGCGGCGTCGGAGGCGGCCGAGGTCTCGTCGTCGGCGGGCTCCTCGAGAGCGGCGTCCGCGTCAGCGGACGCGTCCGGCTCGTCGGCGTCCGCAGGCGCGCTCAGCGCCGGGTCCGCCAGGTCGACGCCGCTGAGGTCGACCGCGGCGGGCTCCTCCTCGGGAGCCTCCTCGAACAGGCCGATCGGAGGCGTGACCGTGACGATCCCGGCCGCGGCGTCGACGGAGGGGACGATCGCGTTCACGAACGGCACCATCACCTCGCCGGAGGGGGTACCGACGATGAGCAGGTCCTGCGCGGGGAAGTGGTCGACGCGGCGGACGGTGCCGACCTCGACGCCGTCGCGGACGACCTTCATGCCGACCAGCTGGTAGTCGTACCAGGAGTCGTCCTCGCCCGGCTGGGTCTGCACCTCCTCGTCGATCCAGAGGATCGCCTTCAGGAGGGTCTCAGCGGCGTTGCGGTCGTCGACGCCTCGGAAGAACGCGACGGGGTGGCTGTTGTACCAGCGCAGCTCGACGAGCTCGAGCTTCTTGCCGTGCCACTCGGAGGTGCGCGGGACCTGCAGCGTGAACGTGGATCCGGGGGTGAAGCGCTTGTCGGGCTCGTCCGTGTAGAGCTCGAGCTTGATGGCGCCCTTGAGCCCGTGTGCCTTGGTGAGTCGGGCGACGCGGAGCTGCGTCGTGCCCGGTCCGGTGACCGACACCTCTACTTGTCGGTGTCGACGACGTCGACGCGCACGCGGCGCCCGTCGGCGAGCGCGGCGACGAGAGTGCGGACGGCCTTGGCGGTGCGACCGGAGCGTCCGATCACGCGGCCGAGGTCCTCGGGGTGCACACGCACCTCGAGGACCTCTCCGCGCGGGGAGCTCGTGGCCACGACACTGACCTCATCGGGGTTCTCGACGATCCCCTTGACGAGGTGTTCGACGGCGGGAGCGAGCACTGACTACGCCTCGGTGGAGGTCTCGTCGGCGGTGTCCTCGACCGGGGCGGCCTTGGCCGGAGCCTCGGACTTCGGCTTGAGGACGGGCTTCTTCTTCGCGTCGACGACGAACGGAGCCTTGGGCTCCTTCACCTGGACGGTGCTGACGGCGTCGGCGTCGCCCTTGAAGCGGCCCCAGTCGCCGGTCAGCTTGAGGATCGCGGCGACCTGCTCGGTCGGCTGCGCGCCGACTCCGAGCCAGTACTGCGCGCGCTCCGAGTCGACCTGGATGAACGAGGGCTGCTCGGTCGGGTGGTACTTGCCGATCTCCTCGATCACGCGGCCGTCGCGCTTGGTGCGCGAGTCGGCGACGACGATGCGGTAGTAGGGCGCCCGGATCTTGCCGAGGCGCTTCAGACGAATCTTGACAGCCACAATTCTCCTGTGTGGTCGTTGACCGGTGTCCGGTCGATGATGGATGAACTGAGCCGTGAGCGTGGGGGCACACCCGGCGGAAGCTCGAGGGGGTTTCGTCGGCGGTGAGTAGAGGGTCGACCGCCTCGGACCCGACGGATCATTCTGCCAGAAAAACCGCCCCGGTGCGGGCCCGGCACGCCGCCGACCAGCGGCACCCTCGCGGGAGCGGGCCGCGCGGGACCCGGATGGCCTCCGCCGGGGCTCGGAGTCCGCCCCGGCCGCAGGTGGCAGGATGGCGAGGCGCGTCCCGATCGGCGGACGCCCGGATCCGATGAGGACCACGCCATGGAGATCAGCTTCGCCGCATCAGACCGCTCGACGCTCGGGATCGAGTGGGAGGTCGCGATCGTCGACCGGCAGACGGGCGATCTCGCCAACGTCGCCGATGTGGTGCTGGAGGCGCTCCGCAGCGACGACGGCGCCCCGCACCAGCACATCACCGGCGAGCTCCTGCGCAACACGGTCGAGCTGGTCTCCGGAGTGCACACCTCCGTCCGCGACGCCGTCGCCGACCTGCAGGACCAGCTGCGGCAGGTGCGCGAGATCACCGACCCCATGGGACTCGACCTCGTGTGCTCGGGCACGCACCCGTTCGCGCAGTGGTTCGACCAGGCCATCACGGACAAGGAGCGGTACCACCGCCTCATCGACCGGACCCAGTGGTGGGGCCGGAACATGATGATCTGGGGCATCCACGTGCACGTCGGCATCGAGCACCGCGACAAGGTGCTGCCGATCCTCAACTCCCTGCTCGACTACTATCCGCACCTGCAGGCGCTCTCGGCGTCGAGCCCGTTCTGGGGCGGAGTCGACACGGGCTACGCCTCGAACCGCGCGCTGATGTTCCAGCAGCTGCCGACGGCGGGCCTGCCTCCGCAGTTCGGTGCCTGGGCGAACTACGAGGAGTACGTCGACGACATGATGCGCACCGGCGTCATCGACGACCACACGGAGGTCCGCTGGGACATCCGCCCCTCGCCGCAGTGGGGAACGCTCGAGATGCGCGCATGCGACGGCCTCTCCTCCGCGGAGGAGATCGGAGCGGTCGCCGCGCTGATCCAGTGCCTCGTCGAGCACCTCTCGTCGCGGCTGGACGCGGGCGAGGACCTTCCGACGATGCAGCCCTGGTACGTGCGCGAGAACAAGTGGCGCGCGGCCCGCTACGGGCTCGACGCCGAGATCATCCTCGACGCCGCTGGAGCGGAGCGCCTGGTCACCGACGACATCCGCGACCTGCTCGTCACCCTCGCACCGGTCGCCGAGCGTCTCGACTGCGTGAAGGAGCTCGGCGACGTCGAGCTGATCCTGGTCGCGGGAGCGAGCTATCAGCGCCAGCTGCGGACGGCCGCGGCGAACGACGGCGACCTCAAGGCGGTGGTCCGGGCGCTCGCGGGCGAGCTGCGCGACGGGCTCCGGGATCCCCGCTCATGACGCGTCCCGTCCTCCTCGCCGCAGCCGCGATCGGCGCCCTGGCCCTCGGCCTCGCCGGCTGCTCGTCCTCGACGACGACCGGCCCGGCGACCGCGTCCCCCACCGGCACCGCCACTCCCCTCCCGACCGTCACCGCCGATCCGCTGCCGCTCTCGATCGGCGGCTCTCTTCCCGCCGGCTCCCGGGTGACGATCGTCGGCGACAGCATCGTGCGCGGTCTGACGGTCGACCCGGAGCAGGCCTGGCCCGCTCTCGTCGGCGACGACCTCGGCTGGGAGGTCACGAACCTGGGCTGCGACGGCGGCGGGTTCATCGAGCCGGGTGACTGCGGCGTCGCGATCGGCGACCGCGCGGAGGAGATCGCCGACACCCGGCCCGATGCGATCGTGCTGATCGCCAGCAGCAACGATCTCGGCTGGGATCCGGAGGACGTGGACGCCGCGATCGGGCCGGCAGTGGACGCGATCGTGTCCGCCTCGCCCTCGGCCCGGCTCATCGCGCTCGACTCGGTCTGGGGCCCCGACCCGCGCCCCTCCGATCTCGACGAGTACGACGCGGCGCTGGTCGAGGCCGTGACGGCCGCCGGCGGCGGTGCGCTCGAGTACCCGGACCCCCTCCGCGAGGACGGGCTGCTCGGCGAGGACGGCGTGCATCCCACCGTCGAGGGCCAGCGCGCCCTGGCCGACGCGTTCGAGGTGGCGGCCGAGAAGTCCGGCCTCGCCCGGGCGGTGCCGACCGGCCAGAAGGCGACGGACGCGCCGCCGGCCTGACTCCGACGCGGGGCGCCGCCCTGACGGCGCCCCGCCGGGTCAGCGCGCGGTGCTGTTCCGGCCGTCGCGCCAGCCGAGCAGGTCGCGCACGGGAGCGAGGTCGATGTCCGGACCGGTGATGCCGAGCGTGAACAGGCGGGCGCCCAGGTCGTACTGCTGGTCGAGCACGTCGAATGAGGCGTCGCCGACACCGCCGCGCACGCTCGCGCCGGTCGAGATCTCGATCGCGGCCGGGTCGCGGTCGACGCGGCCGCACCACTCCGAGAGCACGCCGAGCTTGCGCTCGAGCGTCGGGACGTCCGAGAAGCTGTGCCAGATGTCGGCGTGCTCGGCGACGATCCGCAGCGTCTTCTTCTCGCCGCCGCCGCCGATCATCACCGGGATGTCGCGGGTGGGCGCCGGGTTGAGCATCGACCACCGGCTGCGGATGCGCGGCATCGCCTCGGAGAGCTCGTCGAGGCGGGAGCCGGCGGTGCCGAACTCGTAGCCGTACTCCTCGTAGTCGCGCTCGAACCAGCCCGAGCCGATGCCGAAGATCAGACGGCCCTCGGCGCCCTTGGCGCTGATGTGGTCGACCGTGCGCGCCATGTCGGCGAGGAGGTCGGGGTTCCGGTAGCTGTTGCAGGTGACCAGCGGGCCGAACTCGATGCGGCTGGTCTGCTCGGCCCAGGCCGCGAGCATGCTCCAGCCCTCGAAGTGCAGGCCGTTCGGCTCTCCCGAGAGCGGGAAGAAGTGGTCCCAGTTGAAGGCGATGTCGACGCCGAGGTCCTCGAGCTCGGCGAGCGTGTCGCGGATGACCTCGTAGGGGACGTGCTGCGGTGCGATCTGGACGCCGATGCGGACGGGGCGCGCGTGTGCGGTTGTCATGCCCTCACGCTAGCGAGCGGTGCGCCTCACGGGGATCCCCGCTGCGGCCCCCGGAGGGACGGCGCGCTACTCCCCCGCCGGGTCCGGCGACGCCGAGGGCGCCTCGTCGCTCGTGGAGCGGGCGAGCTTGACGACGGTGGCCCCCTCCTCGTCGAACAGGCGGAGCCGTCCGCCGTCGATCGAGGCCATCGCCGCCTCAGAGAAGATCATCGGCAGCGCGACGCCGTCGCAGGCGATCAGCGTGCTCGGCCCGGCCGAGACGGTGAGGGCGCCCTCCTGGTCGATCGACCACTCGCCCTGCGCGCCGTTGCAGCCGTCGGAGCCCGTCCAGGTCCCGTCCTCCGCGATCAGGAGGAAAGGAACGTCGGGCGCGTCGTAGGAGACGCCCGTCACCCAGCGGCCGACCAGGTCCTCCGGGGAGGGCGCCGTCATCGCGTCGACCCCGGAGCCCTCGGCGCAGCCGGTGAGCCCGAGCACGGCCGCGAGGACGAGGATCCCGCCCGCGCGTCCGGCCGCGACCCGCCTCATCGCCCGAGGAGCTTCTGCAGCTGCTCGAGCTCCTCCGGCGTGGGCTGGGCGCCCTTGCCGGCGCCGCCGCCCAGGCCGAAGCCGGAGCCGCCCGCATCGCCCGGGCGGGGCCCGGAGGTGATCGCCGCGTTCTCGGCCGCGCGCTTCGCGGGGTTGCCGGACTTGCTGCTCTTCTTCTTCTGCGGCTTCGGGCGGCCCTGGTAGCCGGCGCCGGGCACCGGGCCCATCCCGGGGACCGAGGGCATGCCGCCCTTGGCGACCGTCTTCATCATCTTGGCGGCCTGCTCGAAGCGCTGGACGAGCTGGTTGACGTCCGTGACCGTCATGCCGGAGCCGCGGGCGATGCGCAGGCGCCGCGAGCCGTTGAGCAGCTTCGGGTTGACCCGCTCCGCCTTCGTCATCGACTGGATGATCGCCTCGGTGCGCACGATCTCGCGCTCGTCGAACTGGTCGAGCTGCTCTCGCATGCCCTTCGCGCCGGGCAGCATGCCGATCATCTTCTTGATCGAGCCCATGTTGCGCAGCTGCTGCATCTGGCCGAGGAAGTCGTCGAGGGTGAACGTGTCCCCCATGATCTTCTCGGCGATCTTCCGCGCCTCGTCCTCGTCGAACGCGGACTGGGCCTGCTCGATGAGCGTCAGCACGTCGCCGAGGTCGAGGATGCGGCTCGCCATGCGGTCGGGGTGGAACTGCTCGAAGTCGTCGAGCGACTCGCCCGTGGAGGCGAAGAGGATCGGGCGGCCGGTGAGCGAGGCGACCGAGAGCGCCGCGCCTCCGCGGGCGTCGCCGTCGAGCTTGGAGAGGACGACGCCGGTGAAGTCGACGCCCTCCTGGAAGGCCTTGGCGGTCGCGACCGCGTCCTGGCCGATCATCGCGTCGATGACGAACAGGACCTCGTCGGGGTTCGTGACGCGGCGGATGTCGGCGGCCTGCTTCATCATGTCGGCGTCGACGCCGAGGCGTCCGGCCGTGTCGATGATGACCGTGTCGTACTGCTTGTCGGTCGCGAAGCGGATCGCGTTCTGGGCGACCTTGACCGGGTTGCCGACGCCGTTGCCCGGCTCCGGCGCGTAGACCGCGACTCCGGCCTGCTCGCCGACGACCTGCAGCTGCTGAACGGCGTTGGGGCGCTGGAGGTCGGCCGCGACGAGCAGCGGGGTGTGGCCGTCCTTGCCGAGGTACTTGCCGAGCTTGCCCGCGAGGGTCGTCTTGCCCGCGCCCTGGAGGCCGGCGAGCATGATGACGGTCGGCGGGCGCTTGGCGAACTCGAGCCGGCGCGACTGTCCGCCGAGGATCGCGACGAGCTCCTCGTTGACGATCTGGACGACCTGCTGGGCCGGATTGAGCGCCTTGTTGACCTCGTCGCCGAGGGCGCGCTCGCGCACCTTGCCGGTGAACTCCTTCACGACCTC
Source organism: Rathayibacter sp. AY1C1 (assembly GCF_002932105.1). NCBI lineage: Bacteria > Bacillati > Actinomycetota > Actinomycetes > Micrococcales > Microbacteriaceae > Rathayibacter > Rathayibacter sp. AY1C1. The sequence goes on from NZ_PSWH01000002.1 coordinate 177,332, forward strand.
CAGCGCCACGTCGGCGTCGAGGAGTGCCCGCCGGATCTCGCGGACGGTGCCGTCGACGTCCGACGCGGAGAGCTTGCCCTTCGTGCGGAGGTTCTTGAAGGTCTCGACGAGTCGATCGGAGAGGGTGCCGAAAGTAGCCATGATGCCCGGAATTCTACCGGAGGCTCGGAGGGTCGGCGGGCGGGGCCGCCGATCCGCTCACGATAGGCGCGATCACCACGGAGCGGATTAACTGGTCCGGGTCCAAGAACAGGGCTAGGGTGGCCCGGTGATCGAGACACTGGTGGCGGGCGACTCCGCGGACCCCCTGGACTACTCCGACGGCTGGGAGCTGCAGCGCCGCCTGCACGCCGAGGTGGTGGCGGGCTCGAGGCCGGACACCCTCGTGCTCTGCGAGCACTCCTCCGTCTACACCGCCGGCAAGCGCACCGAGGCGCACGAGCGCCCGGACGACGGCTCGCCCGTGGTCGACGTCGACCGCGGAGGGCGGATCACCTGGCACGGTCCGGGCCAGCTCGTCGGCTACCCGATCGTGCGGCTCGGCGAGCCCGTCGACGTGGTCGCCTACGTCCGCTCGCTGGAGGGCGTGCTGATCGCCGCTCTCGACGACCTGGGCGTGCAGGGGCGGCGCGTCGACGGGCGCTCGGGAGTGTGGATCCCGAGGGACGGCGGCGCCGACAAGATCGCCGCGATCGGCATCCGCGTCGCCTCGGGCGTGACGATGCACGGCTTCGCCCTCAACGTCTCGAACAGCCTCGAGCCCTACGCCCGCATCGTCGCCTGCGGCATCGCCGACGCCGGGGTGACCACGCTCGAGCGCGAGCGCGGCGAGGCTCCGCCCATGGAGGCGGTGCGGGCGCGGGTGGCGGCGCGCTTCTCGGAGGCGGCCCCCGCCTTCTCCGCCCGCATCGAGGAGGTCGCCGCGTGAGCGCCGAGGCCGGCGGCCGCAAGCTCCTGCGGCTGGAGATCCGCAACGCCGAGACGCCGATCGAGCGCAAGCCCGAGTGGATCCGCACGAAGGCCTCGATGGGCCCGGAGTACCGGCAGCTGCAGTCGCTGGTGAAGAGCGAGGAGCTGCACACCGTCTGCCAGGAGGCGGGCTGCCCCAACATCTTCGAGTGCTGGGAGGACCGAGAGGCGACCTTCCTCATCGGCGGCGCCCAGTGCACCCGCCGCTGCGACTTCTGCCAGATCGACACCGGGAAGCCCGCGGACTACGACGCGGACGAGCCCCGGCGCGTCGGCGAGTCCGTGGCGCGGATGAACCTCCGCTACGCGACCGTCACCGGAGTCGCCCGCGACGACCTGCCGGACGAGGGCTCCTGGCTCTACGCCGAGACCATCCGCCAGATCCACGCCCAGGCTCCGGGCACGGGGGTCGAGATCCTGGTCCCGGACTTCACCGGCCGCGCCGAGCACCTGCAGCGGGTGTTCGACGCGGAGCCGGAGGTGTTCGCCCACAACGTCGAGACGGTGCCGCGGATCTTCAAGCGCATCCGGCCGGCCTTCCGCTACGAGCGCTCGCTCGACGTGCTCACCCAGGGCCGGGAGGCGGGGCTGATCACGAAGTCGAACCTCATCCTCGGCATGGGCGAGGAGCGGGAGGAGATCTCGCAGGCGCTGCAGGACCTCTACGACGCCGGCACCGACATCGTGACCATCACGCAGTACCTCCGCCCGACGCCGCGGCATCTGCCGGTGGACCGCTGGGTGCACCCGGAGGAGTTCGTGGCGATCAAGGAGGAGGCCGAGGACATCGGCTTCCTCGGCGTCCTCGCGGGGCCCCTGGTCCGCTCCTCCTACCGGGCCGGCCGGCTCTGGGCGCGCTCGATGGAGTCGAAGGGGCTGCCGGTCCCGGAGCACCTGCGCCACCTCGCCGACGCGGCACTGGGCTTCTCGCAGGCCGTGTAGCCCGCCACCGGGACGGCGCCGGCGCGACGTCCCGGGCGGGGCCGCTCAGCTGACGAGCTGCTGGGCGAAGACGTGGGGGGTGAAGCCGGTGAGGTCGCCGATGCCCTCGCCCTGGCCGACGAGCTTGATCGGGATGCCGGTGCGCTCCTGGACCGCGAGGACGAAGCCGCCCTTCGCGGAGCCGTCGAGCTTGGTGATGACCAGGCCGGTGACGCCCGCGTGCTCGATGAACGCCTCGGCCTGGCTCAGCCCGTTCTGACCGGTCGTCGCGTCGAGCACGAGCAGGATCTCGGAGATCGGGGCCTGCTTCTCGATGACGCGCTTGATCTTCGTGAGCTCGTCCATCAGCCCGCCCTTGGTGTGCAGGCGGCCGGCCGTGTCGATGATGACCATCTCGACGCCGGTGTCCTTCGCGAACTGCACGGTCTGGAAGGCGACGGACGCCGGATCCTGGCGCTCCTGCTGCGGGCGGACGATCTGGGCGTCGGCGCGCTGCGCCCAGGTGGCGAGCTGGTCGACCGCCGCGGCGCGGAAAGTGTCGGCCGCGCCGACCACGACGCTCCGGCCGTAGTTGCGGAGGAACTTGGCGAACTTGCCGATGGTCGTGGTCTTGCCGACGCCGTTCGCGCCGACCACGAGGATCACGGCGGGGCGCTCGCTGAGCTTGAGGGTCGTGTCGTACTTCGACAGACGCTCCTCGAGGGACTCGCGGAGCATCCGCTGCAGGTCGCGCGGGTCGGTGGTGGAGTAGCGGGCGACCTTGGCGCGGAGGTCGTCGACGATCTCCTCGGTGATGTCGGGGCCGAAGTCGGCGGTGATCAGCGCCGTCTCGAGGTCGTCCCAGGTCTGGTCGTCGATCGTGCGCTTCTCGAACAGGCCGCGCAGTGCGCGGCCGAGCGACCAGGAGGTGCGTTCTGCCATGGGTCCAGGCTACCGGCGGGCGCGCCTCCGAGCGGTCGGGGAGGCGGGTTCAGGCCGGGGGCGCGGCGACGCGCTGGCCGACGACGGCCGAGACGCCGTCCTGCCGCATCGAGACGCCGTAGAGGGCGTCCGCGATCTCCATGGTCCGCTTCTGGTGGGTGATGACGATCAGCTGGCTCGAGGTGCGCAGGTCCTCGAAGATGCTGAGCAGTCGGCCGAGATTCGCGTCATCGAGGGCGGCCTCCACCTCGTCCATGATGTAGAAGGGGCTCGGCCGCGACTTGAAGATGGCGACCATGAACGCCACGGCCGCGAGCGAGCGCTCCCCTCCGGAGAGGAGCGACAGCCGCTCGATCTTCTTGCCGGCCGGCCGCACCGCGACCTCGATGCCGGTGGTGAGCAGGTTCTCCGGGTCGGTCAGGCGGATGCTGCCGGTGCCGCCGGGGAAGAGGACGGGGAACACGTCCGCGAACGCCGCCTGCGTGTCGTCGAACGCGGAGGCGAACACGGTCTGCATCGTCTCGTCGAGCTCCTCGATGATGGTGAGCAGGTCGCGCCGGGTCCCGGTGAGGTCGGCCAGCTGCTCGGTCAGGAACGCGTGCCGCTGCTCCAGCGCGGCGAACTCCTCCAGCGCGAGCGGATTGACGCGGCCCAGCTGCCCGAGCTGCTTCTCGGCCTTCTCGAGGCGGCGGCGCTGCTCCTCGCGGACGTAGGGCCGCGGCTCCTGCTCCACGTCCGTCTCGTCGGGGACGCCGACTCCGGGACCGTACTCCTCCACCAGCACGTCCTCGGTGAGCCCGAGCTCGGACGCGGCGCGCTCGAGCAGACCGGTGAGCTGCAGCCTCTTCTCGTAGATCTGCAGCTCGAGGCCGTGGACGCTCTCGGTGACGGACTGGAGCCGGTCGCGCACGCTCCCCTCCTCGCGGCGGAGCCCCTGCAGCTCGGCGTTCTGCTGCGAGCGCGCCGCCTCGGCCGCGACGAGCTCGGCCCGGGCCTGCTGGACGGAGCGGTCGACGGAGGCGAGGACGGCGGGGAGCGCGGCGGTCACCTCGGCCGCCGCGTCGCGCTGGCGACGGCGGATCACGGCGCGGCGCGCGGCCTCGTCGGCGGCGGCGCGGTCGGCGGCCAGCTGGCGGGCCAGCGCCTCCCCGCGGGACTGCTCCGCCCGCACCCGCTCCTTGGCGGTCTCGACGCCGAGCCGCGCCTCGATCTCGCGCTCGCGTGCGGTGTCGACGTCGCGCTGCAGACCGTCGCGCGCGCTCGCGTCGAGCACCGGCCGGGGCCTGGCGCGCGCGGCGTCGAGCGCCGACCTCGCCTCCTGGGCCGCGCGCTCGGCGTCGCCGACCCGGTCCGAGGCGACGGCCACCGCCCTCGAGCCCCGGCCGTGCTCGGCGGTGGCCGCCTCGAGCTGGGCGCGCACGCCGCCGAGCCGCTCGGTGTGGGCGGCACGGGCGGCGTCGTGCTCGCGGAGGGCCGAGAGCGCGCTCGCGGCCTGCTCCTTCGCGCCGCGGAGCGCTCCGGTCTGCTCGGCGAGCTCGAAGCGGAGCCGGTCGATCCCGCCCTCGACCTCCTCCAGCCGGGCGGCGGCGGAGTCGCGCTCGGAGACGAGCTCGATCCGGCTGCGCTGCCCGCCGGAGCCGGCGCTCTGCACGGCGTCGGAGACGGTCGCGCCGTCGCGGGTGACCAGGACGGTGCCCGGATCGATGCGCTCCCTCAGCCGCCGCGCCGCGGCGAGGTCCTCGACCACGAGCACGCGCTCGAGGAGCGAGAGGACCCCGGCCGGCGCCGTGACGAGGTCGCCCGCGCGTTCCGCCCCCTCGGGAATGGCGAGAGCGACGTGCGGCCGAGTGGCGTCGGCGACCAGCAGCTCGACGCGTCCGAGGTCGCGCTCCAGCGCGGCGTCCAGAGCCGCGTCGGCCCGGGCGGTCGACTCGACCAGCACGGCGTCGGCGACCGCGCCGAGGGCGGCGGCGATCGCGGCCTCGGAGCCCGGCCGCACCTGGATCCGCTCGGCGACCCGGCCGCGCACCCCCTCGATCCGGGCGGCGATCAGCTCGGCCGAGCCGTCCGAGACGTCGAGGGCCAGCGACAGGGCACCCGTGCGGGCGGCCAGCGCCTCGCGCTCGCGCTCCAGGGCGTGCAGCTCCTCGCGCAGCCGCTCGATCCCGGCCTCGGCGGCCGAGACCGCGGACTGGGCGAGCTCGTAGCCCTCGTCGAGGCCGCCGTCGGGGCCGCGGCCCGCGTCGCCCAGCTCGGCCTCCAGAGCGTCGAGCGCCCGCCGCGCCGCCTCCTTCCGCCGGTCGGCCGCGTCGAGGGTGTTCTGCGCGCGCAGGACCTCGCCCCGGACGGACGCGAGACGGGAGGCGGCGGTGTCGGCCTGCCCCGAGAGGGTGGAGAACTCGAGGTCGTAGCGCGAGACGAGGGCCGCCTGCGCGGCGATCTCCTCGTCGACCGCGTCGAGGGCGGAGCGGGCGGCGACGGTCGTGCCCTGCGCCTGGACCCACGCCGACTCCGCGTCGAGGACGGCCTGCCGCAGGCGCTCCAGCTCGACCCGCGCCTCCTCCACCTGCGCCGGCGTCACGCGCGGCTGGATCTGCGGCTGCTCGGACTCGAGCTCGAGCATCGCGAGCCGCTGCCCGGCGAGGGCCGAGAGGTTGCGCAGCCGCTCCTGCACCGACTCCAGCTCGAACGAGGTGCGCCGGGCGTCGTCGACCGCGTCGCCGACCACCTCCGCCTCGATCCGCGCTCGCCGGAGCGTCGCCTGCTCGAGCCGCTGCTGCAGGACCACCCGCTCGCTGTGCCGCTCGCTCTCGGTGCGGGCGAAGCCGTCCAGAGCGGTCCGGAGCGCGACCACGTCGTCGGCGAGCAGGCGCGCCCGGGCGTCGCGCACCACGGCGGCGATCGTCTGCGCCTGCCGTGCGACCTCGGCCTGGCGCCCGAGGGGCTTGAGCTGGCGCCGGATCTCGCCCGCGAGGTCGGAGAGGCGGGTCAGGTTCGCCTGCATCGCCTCGAGCTTGCGGAGCGTCTTCTCCTTGCGGCGGCGGTGCTTGAGGATCCCGGCGGCCTCCTCGATGAACCCGCGCCGCTCCTCGGGGGTCGCGTGCAGCACGGCGTCGAGCTGTCCCTGCCCCACGATGACGTGCATCTCGCGCCCGAGACCGGAGTCGCTCAACAGCTCCTGCACGTCGAGCAGCCGGCAACCGCGTCCGTTGATCGCGTACTCGCTGCCGCCGTTGCGGAAGAGGGTCCGGGTGATCGTCACCTCGGTGTACTCGATCGGCAGGGCGCCGTCCGAGTTGTCGATGGTGAGCGCGACCTCGGCGCGGCCGAGGGGTCCGCGGGTGGAGGTGCCCGCGAAGATGACGTCCTCCATCTTGCCGCCGCGGAGCGTCTTCGCCCCCTGCTCCCCCATCACCCAGGCGAGCGCGTCGACGACGTTGCTCTTGCCCGAGCCGTTGGGGCCGACGACGCAGGTGACCCCCGGCTCGAAGGCGAACGTGGTCGGCTGAGCGAAGGACTTGAACCCCTTGAGGGTCAGGCTCTTCAGGTACACCCGGCCGCCTCGCTCCCGTCCACAACGCCTCCACGGTAGCCGACGGCCGCGGCCGGGCCGGGAGGCGGAGCCCCGACCGGCCGACGGACCGCCGCGATCCCGCACCGGAACAGGCGCAGGAGGCCGTCGCGGGCGACGGGACGTGCACACTGGGGTGGTGAACCGCACCTCCGACCCGGCGCTCCGGATCCGCGAGCTCGCGATCCCCGAGGCCGTGGGCGCCGACGGCTGGAGCGAGTTCCTCGCCCTGACCGCGATCGGCGATGCGGTGGGGACCGCCCCGGACTGTCGGGCCGTCTACACCTGGAACGCCGAGGAGAACCGACCGATGCTCGCCGTGAACGAGGCCGTCGGCTTCACCCCCGTCGCCCACGAGGGCCAGTGGAGGAAGGAGCTCTCATGACCCCGCTCGTCGAGCCCGGACCGCCGCTGACCGCCGCCGAGCGCGAGCGGTTCGCCCGGCAGATCCGCCTGGCGCCCCTCGGGGAGCTCGGACAGCGGCGCCTCCGGAACGCGCGCGTGCTGATCCTCGGCGCGGGCGGCATCGGCTCGCCGGTGATCACGGCGCTCGCCGCGGCCGGGATCGGGCGGCTCGGCATCGTGGACGGCGATGTCGTCGAGCTCTCGAACCTGGCGCGGCAGACGGCGCACGACGACTCCTCGGTGGGCCGGTCGAAGGCGGAGTCGGCGGCGGCGACCGCGCGGCGGCTCTCCCCCGGCATCGACGCCCGGGCCTTCCCGGTGTCGCTGACCTCGGCCAACGTCGACGCCCTGGTGGCGGGCTGGGACGTCGTGGTCGACGGCTTCGACACCTTCGGCGCGCGCTACCTCGCCTCGGACGCGACGACGCGCGCCGGGATCCCGCACGTGTGGGGATCGGCACTCGGCTTCGACGGGCAGCTCTCGACCTTCTGGGCCGGCGCCCCGGGCGGAGGGGTGACCCTGCGCGCGCTGCACCCCGAGGCCGAGGACGCGGGCGACAGCTGCTCGACGGTGGGCGTGCTGGGCGCGCTCTGCGCGCTGATCGGCTCGGCCATGGCGGCCGAGGTCGTGAAGCTCGTGACCGGGGCGGGCGAGCCGCTGTTCGGTCGCGTCCTCGTGCACGACGCTCTCGACTCCTCCTGGGCCGAGCTCCCTCTCGAGCGGCGGGTGCCGCCGGTCCCGGAGCGGCGGGCCGCGGCGGGCTCGATCACGGCGGCCGAGCTGCGGGAGCGGCTGGCCGGGCCGACGCCCCCGACCGTCGTCGACCTCCGCGAGGACGACGAGGACCGGTCCGTCGCGGTGCCCGGTGCCGTGCGGATGCCGATGTCGCGCTTCGACCCCGTCGCTCTGCCGGCCGGTCCGCTCGTGCTGCACTGCGCCTCCGGGGTCCGGTCGCGTCTCGCGGCGGAGCGCGCGGCGGCGGCGGGCGTGGCGTCCGACTCGCTCGACGGCGGGATGGCGTCGTGGCGGGAGCGGTGACCCGCCCCGCGGCCGCGTGCGCCGCGGAACGGGTGGGGTGAGGCGCACCCAGCGCCCTGCCGATCGGCGACCCGGGATGTTCGGTGCTCGCAGCGGAGAGGATCCGTCCTTCTCCGCGGATCAGGGCGGAGCAGTGTCCGAAGCTGATCGGCGGTGGCGTGCTCGCGGCCACCGTTCCGAGGAGAGCACCCATGCCGACGCCTTCACCGCACTCCGCGCGGCAGGCGGCGCTGCTCGATCCTCCCGACCCGCTCGACCCCGGCGCGGAGGCGTGATGCCCGAGGTCTGGAGTCCCGCCGAGAGGCGGCTGCGTCGGCTCGGCTGGATTCCTCGGCGCCCCCTGCCGCGAGGTGCCGTCTGCGACGCGATCGTCTCGCCGCGCCTCAGCCTCAGCCGCGCCTGGCTGCAGACCGGGGAGTTCGAGGTCCTCCCCCATCCCGGAAGGCTCCGCGTGCTCTTCAGCCTCGACGGGACCGGCCGCCTCTCCGCCCGGGGCCGCGACCACCGGCTCCCGGCCGGCAGCGCTCTCGTGACCCGCGCCTCGACGGTGCAGTACGCGGCGGCGCTCAGTCCGTGGGCGCGCTTCGAGTGGCAGCTGCGCCCCTCGGTGCTCCGCGCGAGCGAGTTCGCCTCGCTCACGGACCGGGTCCTCGCCCTCCCCGAGGCCTACTGGCGCGCACTCACCGGTGCGGCGAACACCGTCCTCACTTTCGGCGTCGAGCCCTCGGACGCGGCCTTCGAGCACTTCGAGATCGCGAGCGAGCACCTCCTGGCCTCGGCCTTCTCGGCGCTGCTGCCCTCCTCCGACCGGGAGGACCGGTCCCCCGCCGCCGTGTACGCGAACGGCACGCGCCTGATCGAGCGGCACTACCGCGACCGCTCCTTCACGGTGGAGACGCTCGCGGAGAGTCTCGGCGTGTCGGTCAGCCACCTGCACCGGGCGTTCTCGGCCGCCGGCACCACCCCTCGTCAGCGGATCGAGCGCGCGCGGGCCTTCGAGGCGCAGCGCCTCCTCGACGAGCTCGGCCCGCGGGCGGCGACGGACCTGGACCGCGTGGCGCGGTCGGCCGGCTTCAGCTCGCGGATCCACATGCAGCGGACCCTCCGCCGGATCGACGACGCGGGCTGACGTGCGCCGCCGCATCCCCCGCGCCGGACGGGCTCCCGGAGAGGAAACGGCCTGAGCGGCTCCCCCGGTCCGGCGGCGCGACGGAACGTCCACGGTCGGGCATGGAACCTCGTCGCGGCCCGTTCCGCGTCGACCGGAGGCCGGACGTTCGGCAGGATCGGCGCGTCCACCACCCCTCGCACGAAAGAAAGAAAAGGAACACCATGACGGACACCAACTCCCTGGACCCGACGGCAGCGCACTCGCGCTCCCTCCCCCCGCGGATCGACTCGACCCGCGGGGGGCCTGCCCGGCGGACGATCATGACGGGTGCGGCCTGGTCCGTCCCCGTCGTCGCCGCGGCGGTCGCGACCCCCGCGGCCGCCGCGTCCACCGGCCTCACCCTCGCCTTCGACGCCCCGGCGTACTCCTTCCCCGCCTGCACCACGAGAACGGTCTCCGTCCTCGCCACGACCAACGGCGCTCCCGCTGTCGGCGACACGGTCACCATCACTCTCCCCGCCGGCCTGACCAGCGGCGGCGCGCAGACCGTCAGGGCGACGACCGGCGCGGACGGACGCGTGAGCATCCCGGTCACGGCCGGGAACGTGGCGCAGAACGGCATCACCCTCTCCGCCGTCTCCGGCGCCGCGGGCGCGACGGCGACCGCGAGCACCACCGCGACCACGGGGACCGCCGTCCGGTACGTCACCGACGGCGGACGGACGACGACGGAGTCGAACGGCAACGTGCCCTCGGGAGCCAAGACCGTCGGACCCCGGTACTACCTGACGGAGTCGGGCGAGCTCTACCACGGCGGGGGGCGGATCGCGCGCGGCGTCACCAGCGTCCAGGGCTTCCGCGACGAGCAGAACCGCGACGTCGCCGACTTCGTCGTCGACGGCGTCTTCTACCGCTTCGTCACCGGAGAGGCCGCGCCGAAGGCCATCGGGAGCGGCGTGCCGGCCGGATCGACGGTCCATGCGCCCGCCTTCTACGTCACACCGAACGGCGAGCTGCGGCGCGCCGGCGGAGCCCTCGTGACCACCGGAGTGACGAGCGCGGACTCCTTCCGCGACCAGAGCAACAACGACGTCATCGACGTGATCGTCGGCTCGGAGCTCGTCCGCTACATCTCCTCCACGAAGAACCAGGTCTACGCCAGGAACGTTCCGGCAGGATCGACGGCCTTGGCGCCCTCGTACCACCTGACGCCGGACGGGCGCCTCTTCAACAGCAGCATCCTGGTCGCCACCGGGGTGACCAGTGCCGACGCCTACCGCGATCGACAGAACCGTGACGTCGTGGACGTGATCCAGAACGGCGCTCTCGTCCGGTACGGCGCGTTCGCGGACAGGACGCAGCCGCAGATCCGCGTCGCCTCCGGTGTGCCCTCCGACGCCACCATCTTCGCGCCGGACGCCTACGTGACCCGGGACGGCCGGGCCTTCGTCAGCGGCGTGCTGGTCGCCACCGGAGTCTCCTCGGCGTTCGGATTCCTCGACGTGCAGAACCGCAACGTGCTCGACACGATGACCAACGTCCTGTGCCCGTGACGCACGGGATCGGCCGCTGATCCGGTCCTGCCCCGCCGCACGCGGGTCCGAGGGAGGCGTCCCACGGGTCCCTGTGCGGCGGGACAGGACCAGTCCGTCCTCGGGATGCAGCGTCCTCCAGAAGCGCGGACGCACCTGCCGCGAACCGCGCGGAGCGGACGCACCGGTCCGGACGAGGACGGCTCGTCACGGAGCGCTCTTCGGGGTCAGCCGCCGGCGAACGGCGGCAGGACGTCGACCGCGGCATCGGGACGCAGCGGCGTGGCCCTGTTCGCGGTCGACACGCCGTCGACCAGGTAGGTGCACCGTGCGAGCACGTCGGCGGCCGAGGGCGCGGAGGCGACGAGTCTCTCCTCGAGAGCGCCCAGGTCGGGCACCTCGTCGAGCTCGTCGGAACCACGGCCGAGGGCGGCCTTGGCCGCCGCGAAGTAGCGGACCCGCATGCTCATCCGCCGATCGCGCTCATCGTGCGCTCGGGCTGCACGAAGCCCGCCCGGTTCATCTCGTGTCCCGCGGGCTTGGCCCACATCGCCCCGCGCCAGAGCTGGGCGACCTCGTGGTCGTCCGCGCCCGCGCGCATCGGGCCGAGCAGGTCCGTCTCCTCGTTCGAGAAGAGGCAGCTGCGGACACCTCCCTCGGCGGTGAGCCGGGTGCGGCGGCAGTCGTCGCAGAAGTTCTCGGTGACGGACGCGATGATCCCCACCTGGCCGAGCACCTCGGACCCCCCGGCCTCGCGGACGTCGAAGAGCTCGGCGGGGGCGCCGTCACGGGGGGCCGCGTGCGGGCTGAGCGAGAAGCGCTCCGAGAGCAGCGCCCGGATGTCCGCGGCGGTGATCATGGTCGCGCGGTCCCAGCCGTGGTCGGCGTCGAGCGCCATCTGCTCGATGAAGCGGAGCTGGTGGCCTCCCGCGAGGGCCCAGGCGAGCAGCTCCGGGGCCTCGTGGTCGTTGATCCCGGGCAGGAGCACCGCGTTGATCTTGGTCTGGTCCAGGCCGGCGGGACCGAGCGCGTCGATGCCCGCGAGCACGCGGTCGAGGAACGGGCGACGGGTGACCTTCGCGAAGGTCTCGGCGCAGATCGAGTCGAGCGAGACGTTGACGCGGTTCAGGCCGGCGTCGGCGAGCGCCGCCGCCCGACCCGACAGGCCGATCGCGTTCGTGGTGAGCGAGATCTCGGGGCGCGGGTCGAGGGAGGCGACGTCGCGGATGATGTCGACGAGGTCCTTGCGCAGGAGCGGCTCGCCGCCGGTGAAGCGGATCTGGCGGACGCCGAACTGCTCCACGGCGATGCGCGCGAGGCGGAGGATCTCCTCACGGCTGAGGAGGGACGCGGGCGGCTGGAACGGCAGGCCCTCCGCCGGCATGCAGTAGGTGCAGCGCAGATTGCACTTGTCCGTCAGCGAGATCCGCAGATCGTCCGCGACGCGCCCGTAGGTGTCCAGGAGGAGCGGGGTGGCGGGGCGGTCGGCCGGGAGGACCGCGCTGCGCTGTCGGGGCCGGAAGCCCGGGATCCCCAGTGCTGTGCTCATCCGCTCACACTACGCCGCGGAACCGGGCGCGACCCGGCAAGATGGACTCGGTCCCGCCGCCGGTCGGGCTCCGCCGCTCGCGAGAGGACACGATGACCTCGATCGACCTGCACGCCGCCCGGGTGCGGGCGCTGCTCGCGCCGCTGGCCACGCGGGGTGCCCGCGAGACGCTGAGCCTGGATCCGGCCGCCGTCGCCGCCGATACGGGCGCGTACGACCGGCGGGTCCTCGCCCGCTCCGTCGACTCCCCGCTCGACCTGCCGCGCTTCGACAACTCGCAGATGGACGGCTTCGCGGTGCGGGCGGCCGACCTCGACGCGGCGGCGCCGGAGCATCCCGTCGCCCTGCCCGTCTCGGCGCCGATCCCCGCGGGCGACCGGGCGCCGCGGCACGAGCCCGGCACGGCGACACCGATCATGACCGGCTCGCCGCTGCCGGTGGGGGCCGACGCCGTCGTCCCGGTCGAGCGCGTCGATCCTCCGCGCTTCCCCGCGGAGGGCAGCGTCGCCTTCGCGCACCCGGTGGTGCCGGCGACCTTCGTCCGAGCCCGGGGCAGCGACGCCCGCCGCGGCGAGCTCGCCCTCCCGGCCGGCACGGTCCTCCGCGCGGCCCACTACGGACTCCTCGCCTCCCTCGGGCTGACCGAGGCGGAGGTGCTGCCGCGACTCCGGGTGCTCGTCGTCCCCACCGGCAACGAGATCCGTCCCGCAGGCGCCGTCCTCGAGGAGGCGCAGATCCACGACGCGAACGGCGCCCTGCTGGCCGAGGCCGTCCGCGAGGCGGGCGCGCTGCCCGTCGTCGCCGCATGCACGAGCGATCGGGCCGAGGACCTCCTGGCGCTGATCGAGGAGCACGCGGGCGCGGCCGACCTGGTGATCACGGTCGGCGGTGTCAGCGCGGGCGCCTACGAGGTCGTCCGCGACGCGCTCGGCCCGGCGGGCTCGGAGTTCGGCCACGTCGAGATGCAGCCGGGCGGCCCGCAGGGCCTCGGTCTCGTGCGCGTGGCCGAGGGGCTGCACCTGCCGGTCGTCTCGCTTCCCGGGAACCCGGTGAGCGCCCTGGTCTCGTTCGAGGTGTTCCTCCGGCCCGTGCTGCGCTCGCTCGCGGGACGGACGCCCGCCGAGCGGCCGCGGCTCCGTGCGCGCCTCGGCACGGCGCTCGACTCGCCCGCGCACCTGCACCAGATCCGCCGCGGAGTCCTCGACGACGAGGGCTTCGTGCACCCGGTGGGCGGGCCCGGCTCGCACCTGCTGGCGTCCTACGCCCGCTCCACCGTGCTCATCCACGTCCCCGTCGGGACGGACCACGCAGCGACCGGCGACACGGTCGAGATCTGGAGGATCGATGACTGAGAGCGATCGGCTCACCCATGTGCGCGGCGACGGAGCCGTGCACATGGTCGATGTGAGCGCGAAGGAGGTCACGGCGCGCACCGCAGTCGCCGAGGGCTACGTCGAGACCTCACCCGAGGTGGTGCGGCTCCTCGAGCAGGGCGAGCTGCCCAAGGGCGAAGCGCTCGGCGTGGCGCGGATCGCCGGGATCCTCGGCGCGAAGGCGACCTCGACCCTCATCCCGCTCTGCCACCCGCTGGCGCTGGACGGCGTCGACGTGGACCTCGAGCCGCAGGACGGCCGCGTCCGGATCGAGGCGCGCGTGCGCACGACCGGGCGCACCGGCGTCGAGATGGAGGCGCTGACCGCGGTCAGCGTGGCCGCCCTCACGGTCTACGACATGATCAAGGCGGTCGATCGCGGTGCCGCGATCACCGGTATCCGTGTGCTCGCGAAGGCGGGCGGGAGGAGCGGCTCGTGGACGAGCGGAGGAACCCCGTGACGCGGCGGGCGGTGGCGGTCGTCGCCTCCACCCGTGCCGCCTCCGGCGTGTACGAGGACCGGACGGGACCGGCGCTCGAGGCCTGGTTCACCACCCGCGGCTGGGAGTCCCGGGTGGTCGTCGTGGCCGACGGCGACGCGGTGGGCGAGGCGATCGCCGACGCGATCGGCAGCGGAGTCGACGTGGTCGTGACCACCGGCGGGACGGGCGTCGCCCCGAGCGACGTCACCCCGGAGCAGACCGCCCCCCTCCTGGAGCGGCCCCTGCCCGGCCTCGCCGAGGCGGTGCGCGCCAAGGGCGCCGCCCACGTCCCGACCGCCGTGCTCAGCCGCGGGCTCGCCGGCGTCAGCGGCCGCACCGTCGTGGTGAACCTCCCCGGCTCCCCCGGCGGCGTCCGCGACGGGATCGACGTGCTCGACCCGGTGATCGGGCACCTGCTCGACCAGCTCGGAGGCGGCGACCATGCCCGCTGAGCCGGTCGCCCTCGCCCGGCTCGCGGCCGAGGCCATCACCGTCGACGAGTGCGAGCAGGCGGTCGACTCCCCGACGCACGGCGCCGTCGTGACCTTCGCGGGCGTCGTCCGCGACCACGACGAGGGCCGCGGCGTGCTCCGGCTGTCCTACGAGGCGCACCCGGACGCCCCCGCCGCACTCCTCGCCTCCGCCCGCCGCATCGCCGACC
>NZ_PSWH01000020.1:0-63206 GCF_002932105.1 Rathayibacter sp. AY1C1
CCGCCACCCCCGTCCGCCCCACCCGAGAGGAGGCGACCGCATGTACGAAGGCATCGTCCAGGAGCTGATCGACGAGCTCGGCCGGCTCCCTGGCATCGGCCCGAAGTCCGCCCAGCGCATCGCGTTCCACATCCTGCAGACCGAGACGTTCGACGTCACCCGGCTCGCCGAGATCCTGCTCGAGCTGCGCGGCCGTGTGCACTTCTGCGACATCTGCGGGAACGTGGCGGAGGAGGCGACCTGCGGGATCTGCCGCGATCCGCGCCGCAGCCGCGCCGTCATCTGCGTCGTGGAGGAGGCGAAGGACGTCCCGGCGATCGAGCGCACCCGCGAGTTCCGCGGGCTCTACCACGTGCTCGGCGGCGCGATCAGCCCGATCGACGGCATCGGCCCGGATCAGCTCCGCATCCGCCAGCTGCTGCAGCGGCTCGCGGACGGCGAGGTGCAGGAGGTCATCATCGCGACCGACCCGAACCTCGAGGGCGAGGCGACGGCGACCTACCTCTCGCGCATGCTCAGCACCCTCGGCATCCGCATCACCCGCCTGGCCTCCGGGCTGCCCGTCGGCGGAGACCTCGAGTACGCCGACGAGATCACCCTCGGCCGCGCCTTCGAGGGCCGCCGGCTCGTCGAGAACTGACGCGGCCGCCGGAGTCGCATGACCGCTCCGGCATGCGGTCGACCGGTAGACTCGCCCGTCGGGTCGCGACGGCGGTCCAGCCACCGACACGGGAGCAGCACGTGAGCCTGATCGTCCAGAAGTTCGGCGGGTCCTCCGTCGCCGACGCGGAGAGCATCAAGCGGGTCGCGAAGCGGATCGTCGCCACCAAGCAGGCGGGCAACGACGTGGTCGTCGCCGTCTCTGCCATGGGCGACACCACCGACGACCTGCTCGAGCTCGCCCACCAGGTCACGCCCATCCCCGCCCCTCGCGAGCTCGACATGCTGCTCTCCTCGGGCGAGCGCATCTCGATGGCGCTGCTGGCGATGGCGATCAAGAGCATGGGCTTCGAGGCCCGCTCCTTCACCGGCAGCCAGGCCGGCATGATCACGGACGCGCAGCACGGCGCCGCCCGCATCGTCGACATCACCCCGGTCCGCCTCCGCGAGGCGCTCGACGAGAACGCCGTCGTCATCGTCGCGGGCTTCCAGGGCTTCAACCGCGACACGAAGGACATCACCACCCTCGGCCGCGGCGGCTCGGACACCACCGCCGTCGCGCTCGCCGCGGGACTCGGCGCCGACACCTGCGAGATCTACACCGACGTCGACGGCGTCTTCACCGCCGACCCGCGGGTCGTCAAGAAGGCCCGCAAGCTCGATCGCATCACCAGCGAGGAGATGCTCGAGCTGGCCGCCGCGGGAGCGAAGGTGCTGCACATCCGCGCCGTCGAGTTCGCCCGCCGCCACGGAGTCACGCTCCACGTGCGCTCCTCCTTCAGCCCCAACGAGGGCACCATCGTCTACAACGCCGAGACCGCCGGCGCCGAGCAGAACGGACAAGCCGTGGAAGAGCCCATCATCGCCGGAGTCGCCGCCGACCTGAACGAGGCGAAGATCACCGTCGTCGGAGTCCCCGACATCCCTGGCAAGGCCGCGCAGATCTTCACGATCGTGGCCAAGACCGGCTCCAACATCGACATGATCGTGCAGAACGTGTCGGCTGCGGCCACCGCCCGCACCGACATCTCGTTCACCCTGCCCAAGGCCGACGGCCAGACGGTCCTCATGGCTCTCAACGCCGAGAAGGACGAGGTCGGCTTCGAGTCCCTGCAGTACGACGATCAGATCGCCAAGCTCGCGCTCGTGGGCGCCGGGATGCGCACCAACGCCGGCGTCTCCGCGAAGCTGTTCCGCTCCCTCTACGAGGCCGGGATCAACATCGAGATGATCTCCACGAGCGAGATCCGCATCTCGGTCGTCACCCGCGCCGACACCGTGAACGAGGCCCTGCGCGTCGTGCACACGGCCTTCGGGCTCGACGCCGAGGACGAGGCCGTCGTCTACGCCGGCACCGGCCGCTGACGGCCGGACACCCTCGCGGTCCGGCCGTTCCTCCCGAGCGGCCGGACCGACCGGTACCCTCTCCCTCGATCCCCCCGCCACGAGCGGCCTGCGCGCCGCACGGACGAAAGAGCACAGCATGAGCAGCACCCCCCTCCACGTGGGCGTCGTCGGCGCGACCGGCCAGGTCGGGAAGGTGATGCGCCGCCTCCTCGAGGAGCGCGACTTCCCGATCGCGTCCATCCGCTTCTTCGCCACCGCCCGCTCGGCGGGCACGACGCTGCCGTTCCGCGGCGAGGACGTCGTTGTCGAGGACGTGGAGACCGCCGATCCGTCGGGGCTCGACATCGCCCTGTTCTCGGCCGGAGCCACGGGCTCGCGCGCGCAGGCGCCCCGCTTCGCCGCGGCCGGCGTCACCGTGATCGACAACTCCAGCGCCTGGCGGATGGACCCCGAGGTCCCGCTGGTCGTCAGCGAGGTGAACCCCCACGCCATCGACCAGGCAGTCAAGGGCATCATCGCCAACCCCAACTGCACCACGATGGCCGCGATGCCGATCCTCAAGGTCCTCGACCGCGAGGCGGGGCTCACGCGCCTGATCGTCAGCACCTACCAGGCCGTGTCCGGCAGCGGGCTGGCCGGAGCGAACGAGCTGGCCGGCCAGGTCCGCGCCGCCGTCGCCGACGAGCACCTGCTCGACCTGGTGCACGACGGCTCGGCGGTCGACTTCCCCGCGCCGGACAAGTACGTCGCCCCGATCGCCTTCGACGTCATCCCCTTCGCGGGGAGCCTGGTCGAGGACGGCTCGAACGAGACCGACGAGGAGAAGAAGCTCCGCAACGAGAGCCGCCGCATCCTCGAGCTCCCGGAGCTGCTGGTCTCGGGCACCTGCGTGCGCGTCCCCGTGTTCACCGGCCACTCGCTCTCCGTCAACGCCGAGTTCGCCTCCGCCCTCAGCCCCGAGCGTGCTCGCGAGCTGCTGGCCGACGCGCCCGGCGTCGTGCTGCGCGAGGTGCCGACTCCGCTGGAGGCCGCGGGCAAGGACCCGAGCTTCGTCGGCCGCATCCGCGCCGACGAAGGCGCTCCGGAGGGACGCGGCCTCGCGCTCTTCATCAGCAACGACAACCTCCGCAAGGGCGCGGCCCTGAACGCCGTGCAGATCGCCGAGCTCATCGCGGCGAAGCAGCCCGTCTCCTGACCTCCGTGGACGGGGCCGGCGCCGAGCGCTCCGGCCCCTTCCGGGTGGAAAAGCCGCGAATTTGATGGGGGAGCGGGGCCCCTCCCCGCCGCGGTGTGCTCGGGCGAGCGTAAACTCGACTCTCGTGAACTCCTCGGAACCGGTCGACGTCGCCCTCATCGGTGGGGGCATCATGAGCGCCACGCTCGGCGCCCTCATCACCCAGCTGCAGCCCGACTGGACGATCGCCGCCTACGAGCGCCTCGGCGACGTGGCGCAGGAGTCGTCGAACCCGTGGAACAACGCGGGCACCGGTCACGCGGCCCTCTGCGAGCTGAACTACATGCCCGAGGCGGCCGACGGCTCCGTCGACCCGGCCAAGGCGATCCAGATCAACGAGCAGTTCCAGATCTCGCGCCAGTTCTGGTCGAGCCTGGTGGAGTCCGGCGACATCCGCGAGCCCTCCAGCTTCATCAACCCGGCGCCGCACATGACCTTCGTGCACGGCGAGGCCAACGTCGAGTACCTCCGGAAGCGCTACGAGGCGCTCAAGGACCAGCCGCTGTTCGCCGGCATCGAGTTCACCGAGAGCGTCAAGACCATCCACGAGTGGGCGCCCCTGCTGATGGAGCAGCGTCCCGCCGGCGGCGGCCCCTACGCGGCGACGCGCATGCCGGCCGGCACCGACGTCGACTTCGGCTCGCTGACCCACCAGCTGTTCGACCACGTCGTCGCCCACGGCGGCACGCTCGACACCGGCCGCGAGGTCACCGACATCACCCGGCAGAAGGACGGCACCTGGCGCCTCGACCTCAAGCAGGTCGTCGGGGGCACGCCCCAGTCGGTGACCGCCCGCTTCGTCTTCGTCGGCGCCGGCGGCGGTGCGCTGCACCTCCTGCAGAAGTCGGGCATCCCCGAGATCAAGGGCTTCGGAGGCTTCCCGATCTCGGGCCAGTTCCTCCGCACCGACAACCCCGAGCTGGTCGCCCGGCACAAGGCGAAGGTCTACGGCAAGGCCGCGGTCGGCGCGCCCCCGATGTCGGTGCCGCACCTCGATGCGCGCGTCGTCGACGGCGAGTCGTCCCTCCTCTTCGGCCCCTACGCGGGCTTCACGCCCAAGTTCCTGAAGCGCGGCTCGTGGCTCGACCTGCCCCTGTCGATCCGGCCGCACAACATCGGCCCGATGCTCGCGGTCGCCCGCGACAACCTCGACCTGATGAAGTACCTGATCGGCGAGGTGCTCGCCGGCCGTGGCAAGAAGATGAAGGCCCTGCGCGAGTTCCTGCCCACCGCCCGCGACGAGGACTGGTACCTGATCACCGCCGGCCAGCGCGTCCAGGTGATGAAGAAGGACGAGAAGAAGGGCGGCGTGCTGCAGTTCGGCACCGAGGTCATCACGGGAGGGGACGGCACGATCGCCGGCCTGCTCGGCGCCTCGCCCGGAGCCTCGACCGCCGTGCCGATCATGCTCGACATCGTGCAGAAGTGCTTCCCCGACCGGATGAAGGCCTGGGAGCCGCGTATCCGCGCACTGGTGCCGAGCTACGGCTCGACGCTCAACGACGCGCCCGAGAAGGCCGAGCAGACGGTCACCGCGACCGCCGAGACGCTGGAGCTGTCCGCCTCGGTCTGATCGGCTGCGACCCGCTCGAACGTATGTTCTAATGGCCCCATGAGGTGGAGCGGGCAGTCGATCGGCACGGCCGACGAGGCCGCGCTGCCCGGGCTCGTCAAGCTCACCGACCTGGTGCGGACGGTGCGCACGCCGGAGTTCGAGGGCATCACCTTCTACGAGGTGCTCGCGAAGTCGGCGCTCAACCGCGTGCACACCTCCTCGAAGATGCCGTTCGGCTGGAGCATCAACCCGATGCGCGGCTGCACCCACGCCTGCACCTACTGCTTCGCCCGGCCCACGCACGAGTACCTCGAGTTCGACGGCGGCCGCGACTTCGACTCGCAGATCGTCGTGAAGGTGAACGTCGCCGAGGTCCTCACCCGGGAGCTCGCGAAGCCGAGCTGGGAGCGGCACCCCGTGGCACTCGGCACCAACACCGATCCGTACCAGCGCGCCGAGGGCCGCTACCGGCTGATGCCGGGCATCATCGCCGCGCTCGCCGCCTCGGGCACCCCGATCTCGATCCTCACGAAGGGCTCGCTGCTGCGGCGAGACCTGCCGCTGCTCCGCGAGGCCGCCGAGCACGTCCCGGTCGACCTCGGAGTGTCGATCGCCGTCTACGACGAGGGCCTCCAGCGCTCCGTCGAGCCGGGTGCGCCGACCGCGGCGGCCAGGCTGGCGACGGTCACCGCGGCACGGGAGGCCGGCTTCGACTGCTCGGTGTTCCTGATGCCGATCCTGCCGTTCCTCACCGACACACGGGCGCACCTCGACGAGTCGCTCCGGGCCTGCCGCGAGGCGGGCGCCAGCACGATCATGTACTCGACCCTCTACCTCAAGTCCGGGGTGAAGGAGTGGTTCCTGCAGTGGCTCGGGCAGGAGCACCCCGAGCTGGTCGACAAGTACCGAGCGCTCTACCCGGGCCGCGACGCCTACGCGCCTCTCGAGTACCGGCGCTGGCTCTCCGCGCGCATCCGCCCGCTGATGCGCGCGCACGGGCTCGAGCGCGGCGAGGAGGACCCGGCCACCGGCTCCGTCAAGTCCTCCGCCCTGAATTCGCTCGGGACGCTGCGGACCCTCGGCGGCGAGCGGCGCTCCCTCCAGCACGACGGGCTGCTGGTCGGGGAGCTCGGGCCGGAGCGCGCCGCGATCCTGCCCGGCGTCGGGCAGCCGACGCTGTTCTGAGCCGGGGGCGGGCCCGGCCGCGGCTAGGATCGTCCGCATGGTCACCCGCTCCGGTGAGCCCTCGGGCTCCTCCGCCCGGAGCGCCCGCGACGCGGCACCCCGTGCGGTCCGGCTCGGCCTGCTCGACCCGCGCGAGGACCTGCTCGCGGCGACGAGCGCGTGGATCCGCACCCACGCCCCGGACTTCGAGGTCGTCGTGGCCGCCTCCACCTGGCACGACCTGGTGACGAGCGATGTCTTCCCCACCCAGGTGGTCGTGATGGACGTCGAGCTGCGCGAGCCGATCTCGATCGAGGCGCGGATCCGGACCTGCCGGGCGGCGGGAGCCGCGGTCGTGGCGCTCTCCGCGAGCGAGGACGACGAGGTCCGCGAGCGCGCCCTGAAGGCCGGAGCCGTGCGGCACCTGGCGAAGTCGCGCCCGCTCGCCGAGGTGATGGAGCAGACCCGCGCCGCTCTCGAGATGCGCTCGGCCGACGTCTCGTCCGCGCAGTGGCGGCCCCTGCCGTCCGGGGTCGCGGCGCAGCAGCGCCCACGGCTCAGCGCCGGCGAGCTGGAGGCGCTGCGCCTCTACGCGTCCGGATCGAGCACCCCCGAGGTCGCCGCCAAGATGAACGTGCAGTTCGAGACCGCGAAGACCTACCTGCAGCGCGTGCGCCGCAAGTACGTCGCCGTCGGCAGGCCCGCGAGCCGCCGGGCCGATCTGATCCGCCGCGCCGGCGAGGACGGGTTCCTCCCGTGACCGGCCCCTGCTCACCCCGGGGGCCCCGCCTCCGGACCCGCCCCGAGGAGACCTGATGGCCAAGCTGTACTTCCGCTACGGAGCGATGAACAGCGGGAAGAGCACGTCGCTCCTGCAGGCCGCGCACAACTACGAGGAGCGCGGGCACCGGGTGCTGCTGGCCAAGCCGGCCGTCGACACGAAGGGCGAGGAGCTGATCGTGTCGCGGCTCGGCGTGACCCGTCCGGTGGACATCCTGTTCGAGCCCGACGGGGACCCGGTGGCCGTCTTCACCGCGGCCCGGGCCCGCGTCCTGGCCGAGTCGAAGCGCGACGTGAGCGCTCTGCTCGTCGACGAGGTGCAGTTCCTGCCGGAGTCGCACGTCGACGATCTGCTCCGGATCTCCATCCTCGAGAACGTGCCCGTCCTGGCGTACGGCATCCGCACGGACTTCCGCACCGCCGCGTTCCCGGGCAGCAGGCGGCTCCTGGAGATCGCCCACAGCCTCGAGGAGCTGAAGACGATCTGCCGGTGCGGGCGCAAAGCGATCTTCAACGGGCGCGTCGTGGACGGCCGCTTCGTCTTCGACGGCGATCAGGTCGCGATCGACGGAACGGCGGTCACCTACGAGTCGCTGTGCGGCGCGTGCTACCTCCAGGAGAGCCGCGGCCGGCTCCGCGGCTGACCGGTCGAGCGTTCCTCACCGGTGCGACACCCCTCCGAAACGAGGAAGTGGGTAGCCTGACGACGTGACAACACCGGAAACGGAATTACGCCTTTCGAAGCAGCAGGAAAGGTCGGGGGAAACGATGACGGCGCAAGGGGCACCGCTGAGGCGTCGGCCGTCGTGGGAGCAGGACTACCGGCGACGGCTGCTCATCACGGACGTCGTCGCGATCGTCCTCTCCGTCTTCGGCACGCAGCTCTTCTGGTTCGACCTGAACCTGAACTCGGATCTGGGGTTCAAGAACCCCGCCGACATCGCGGTCAGCTACACCTGGGTGTCCGTCGCCCTGTCGGTCGGCTGGCTCCTCGCCCTCCAGGTCTTCGACACGCGCGACCGCCGGATCGTCGGCACCGGCTACGTCGAGTACCGCCGCGTCGTCGACGCCTCCATCTGGCTCTTCGGCATCGTCGCGATCATCGCCTACCTGCTCCAGATCCTGCTCGCGCGCGGCTACATCATCACGGCGTTCCCCGCCGGGATCGTGCTGATCTGCGTCGGCCGCCTGGTCTGGCGATCCTGGCTCACCCGGCAGCGCCGGGCGGGCCGCTTCTCGAGCCAGGTCGTGCTCCTCGGCTCCCGCGCGAGCGTCCTGCACACCGCGCGCGAGCTGCGTCGCGGCACCGAGGCCGGCTACAAGCTCGTCGGTGCCGTCTCGACCTCGGTCGGCGGTGCGGACGCGCTGCGGAGCGAGCAGGAGCTCTCGGGCCTCGCGGTCCACGGGTTCACCGGGATCGACGGCGTCCGCGCCGTGATGGACGCCACCGGTGCCGACACGGTGGTCGTCACGAGCTCCGACGAGCTGGCGCCGCAGCGGATCCGCGAGCTGAGCTGGACGCTCGAGCCCGGGCGCGAGCACCTCGTCGTGGCGCCGAGCCTCACCGACATCGGCGGTCCGCGCATCCACACCCGCCCCGTCGCGGGCCTTCCGCTGATCCACGTCGAGACCCCGCGCTTCGACGGCCGCCAGCGGTTCGCCAAGCGCCTCTTCGACATCCTGGCGTCGACCATGCTGATCATCCTCAGCGCGCCGGTGCTCGTCGTCGTCGCCGTGCTGGTCAAGGTCACCAGCCCCGGGCCCGTGCTCTTCCGGCAGGAGCGCATCGGCCTGAACGGCGCGACCTTCGAGATGCTGAAGTTCCGCTCGATGGTCGTCGACGCGGAGGCGCGACTGGCGGCTCTCGCGTCGCAGCAGCGTGCGGAGGGGAACTCGATCCTCTTCAAGATGGCGAAGGACCCGCGCGTCACCCGGGTGGGCGCGATCCTCCGGCGCTTCAGCCTCGACGAGCTGCCCCAGTTCCTGAACGTCTTCCGCGGCGACATGTCCCTGATCGGCCCCCGCCCGCCGCTGGCCCGCGAGGTCGAGCAGTACGAGGAGCACGTGCACCGCCGCTTCCTGATGAAGCCGGGCATCACCGGGCTCTGGCAGGTCAGCGGACGCTCGAACCTCTCGTGGGAGGACACCGTCCGCCTCGACCTGTACTACGTCGAGAACTGGTCGATGACCGGCGACATCGTCATCCTCTTCAAGACCGCGCGCGCCGTCCTCGCCCGCGACGGGGCGTACTGATCGCCGGGGGGAGGGGCGCCGAGCCCCGCACCCTGTCCGTCTCGGTCCTCGAGACCCCGTTCCGCGTGGTCTTCGGACGCGGCGTCGGCGACGAGGACGCGGCGCGGATCGCCGACAGCTGGGCCGCCTGCGCGTCCGAGCCCGACGCGGGAGCACGCGACGTCCTCGCCGAGGTGGGGCACGATCCCTCCGTCCCGGTCGACGGCTCGCCCCGGGTCTCGAGCGCCACGCTCGCGCAGCTCGAGGAGTCCCTGACCTCGACCCTGACCCTCGAGGCGATCGGCGCCCGGCGCGCCGACCTGCTGATGCTCCACGCCTGCGGGATCTCCGACGAGTCCGGCCGCGTGCTGGCCTTCGTCGCCGCCTCCGGGACCGGCAAGACCACCATCGCCCGGACGCTCGGGTCCCGCTTCGGCTACGTCACCGACGAGACGGTCGGCGTGACCCCGGAGGGGCGCGTCCTGCCCTATCCCAAGCCGCTGTCGGTGAAGCCGCTGACCGGATCGGCGCCGAAGGCGCAGCTGGCCCCCGGGTCGCTCGCCCTCCGACCGGTCCCGGAGGCGCCCCTGCGTCTGGCGGGCGTCCTCCTGCTCGAGCGCCGCGACGGCGTCGGGACGCCCTTCCTCGAGCACGTCGACCCGGTCGACGCGATCGAGGATCTGGTGCCGCAGACCTCGTACCTCTCGGCCCGACCGCGGCCGATCGCCGATCTCGTCCGCACCCTCTCGGCGCTGGGCGGCGTCCGGCGACTGGTCTACTCCGAGGCCGCGAGCGTGGTGCACCTGGTCGAGGAGGTCTTCGCGTCCCTCGGCGCCGAGGCCCCGTCCGCCTGGTCCGAGGTGGTCTCCGTGCAGCTCGACCCTGTGGGCGAGGCCCTGCCCGGCACCGTCCTGCGCACCCCTGCGGACGACGCGGTGGAGCTCGCCGACGGCCAGCTGCTCGTGTTCTGCGGCGGCACCCTCGTTCGCCTGTCCGGCATCGGCCCGACGATCTGGCGCCACGCCGGCCGGGGCTCCGATCTGCCCGGTCTCGTCGCCGCGGTGCTCGAGGAGGCGGGCCCGCCGCCCGCCGGCGTCGATGCGGAGGCGGTCGTCGAGTCGGCGGTCGTCGAGCTCGAGGGCCTCGGAGTGATCAGGAGAGGGACTCCGCCGGAGCCCACCCCTGACGGGTGGCACGGTTGACGCGCCTGGCGCCGAGGGCGCGGAAGCGCTGTGTCAGAATTCGGAAGAACCCGTCGCCGGCGCCCGCCGCGTGATCCGTACCAGCGAAGGAAATCTGACTCTGTGGAACTTCGAGACGTCCTCCGGCTGCTGCGCGACCACTGGATCCCGATCGTCGCGGCGATCCTCCTCGGCACTCTCGTCGCCTTCGGCTGGTCGCTGACGCAGAAGCCGCGGTACGTCGCCGACTCGCAGGGCCTGGTCTCCGTCGCCACCACCGGTGCCGACGACAGCCAGGCGATCTACACGCAGCAGATCGCGCAGTCCGTCGCCAAGTCGAGCCTCGCCACGTACGTCCCGATCGCCACCTCGCGCGACGTGGCGCAGATCGCGATCGACAGCCTCGGCCTCGACGTCTCGCCCGCCACGCTGATCTCGGCGATCACGGTGCAGGCCGACACGGTCGCCCCGGTGATGAAGGTCAGCGCCACCGCCTCCACCCCCGAGGGCGCGCAGAAGCTCGCCGACGCCTGGGTCGCGGCCATCGCCACCAAGGTGCAGCAGGTCAACCAGGAGACGGGCGTCGGCGACACGGTCTCCCTCACCGTTCTGCAGGCCGCGGCGCTCCCGTCCTCGCCGGCGTTCCCGAACCTGCGCCTCGTCCTCGCGGTCGGCGCGCTCGCGGGCCTCGTCCTCGGTCTCGTCTACGCGTTCGTCCGCAACACGTTGGACCGGCGCATCCGCACCGCCGAGATGGTCGAGCGCCTGTTCGACCTCCCCGTGGTCGGCACCCTCCCCGTCGACAAGCGCCTCAGCGAGACCAACCGCATCGTCCCCGAGGCCGACACGACCGACTACATCAAGGCCGACGGCAAGCACGCACTCGCCGAGGCGCTGCGCGAGCTCCGCACGAACCTGCAGTTCATGAACATCGACAGCCCGCCGCGCATCATCGTCGTGACGAGCCCGCTGCCCTCGGACGGCAAGTCGACGGTGACCGCGAACCTCGCGGTGACGCTCGCCGCCTCCGGCCAGCGGACCGTCGTCGTCGATGGCGACCTCCGCAAGCCCACCGTCGCCAAGTCGTTCGGCCTCGTTCCCGGCGTCGGCCTGACCGACCTGCTGATCGGCAAGGCGGAACTGCAGGACGTCCTGCAGCCGTGGGGCCCGTCCGGCAACCTCTGGGTGCTCGGAGCCGGGTCGATCCCGCCGAACCCGTCCGAGCTGCTCGGCTCCAACGGCATGGACATCCTCCTGCACGAGATCGCTCGCGAGGCCATCGTGATCGTCGATGCGCCGCCGCTCCTGCCCGTCACGGACGGCGCCATCCTCACCGCCCGCACCGACGGCGCGCTCGTGGTCATCTCCGCGGGTAGGACGACGACCGACGAGCTGGGCAAGGCGATCCAGAACATCGAGCGGGTCAGCGGCCACACCCTCGGCGTGATCCTCAACCGCGTGCCCGCGCGCGGCCAGGTCGGCCGGGGCTACGGCTACTACTACACGAGCTACTACGGCTCCGAGCGATCGGGTGCCCGCCCGGACACGGCCGTCGAGCCCGAGCCCGCGTCGACCTCGGCCTGAGCGCCCCGCGATGATCTTCCCGGGAGACGACTCCGCCCGCCCCGCCCGCCGGAGCTGGCGACCGGACGAACCGGTCGCCGCCTCCGCCGCCCCCGTCTTCACCGTGCTCTCGGTCTGCACCGGCAACATCTGCCGGTCGCCGATGGCGGAGCAGCTGCTGCGCGCCGCACTCGCCGACGCGACATCACCCGCGGGAGGTCCGCTCTTAGCGTTCACGAGCGCCGGAGTGAGGACGCGCGACGGACTGCCGATGGACCCGGTCTCGGCCCGCTTCTCGGCTCAGCACGGGGGAGACCCGGCCGCGCACACGAGCGCGGTGCTCGGCGACGCGATCGTCGGCGACGCCGACCTCCTGCTCACGATGACGCGCGACCACCTGGTCGACGCCTCCCGGCGCTTCCCGTCGCTCCTCCTCCGCGGCTTCACGCTGCTCGAGTTCGCCCGCGTGCTGCCGTTCGTGCTGCGGGAGGTGCCGCTGCCGACGGTCGAGGACCCCGCCGCGCGGCTCCGCGCCGTCGTGCGGCTCGCCGCCGCCCACCGCGGGCGCGCCCCGCGGGGCGAGGGCGGCGACGACATCGAGGACCCGATCGGCCGCAGCGAGGCCGTGCACGAGCGCGTGGCGGCGCAGATCGCGGCGGCTGTCGCCGACGTCTCCCGTGATCTGAGAGCATTGGCGCGGCGGTAGTCGCGCGTCCGCGGGCGCGCTGACGCCTCGCCGCATCGCATCGCTCCTCCTCACCGTCGCGACCGCGACACGAACCCGCCACGATTCGGAGAACCCCTGTGAAGCTTTCTGTCATCGGCTGCGGCTACCTCGGTGCCGTCCACGCTGCCGCCATGGCCGAGCTCGGCCACGACGTCATCGGCATCGACGTCGACCAGAAGAAGATCGACGCCCTGGCCGCCGGCACCGCGCCGTTCTTCGAGCCCGGCCTCCCGGAGCTGCTGTCCTCCGGCGTCGCCTCCGGGCGCCTGCGCTTCTCGACCGACATGGCCGACGCCGCCGGTGCGGCCGTGCACTTCGTCGCCGTCGGCACCCCGCAGAAGCCGGGCGAGAACGCCGCGGACATGACCTACGTCGACTCGGCGATCGACGGTCTCCTGCCCTACCTCGAGGCGGACTCCCTCGTCGTCGGCAAGTCGACCGTCCCCGTCGGCACCGCCGCCCGCCTGGCCGACCGCATCGCCTCCTCCGGTGCGACCCTCGCCTGGAACCCCGAGTTCCTCCGCGAGGGCTTCGCCGTCAAGGACACGATCAGCCCCGACCGCCTCGTCTACGGCGTGCCCGCGGGCGAGGCCGGAGCAGCGGCGAAGGCGACCCTCGACGAGGTCTACGCGACGGCGCTCGCGGCCGAGACCCCGCTCGTGGTCACCGACTACGCCACCGCCGAGCTGGTGAAGGTCTCGGCCAACGCCTTCCTCGCGACCAAGATCTCGTTCATCAACGCGATCGCCGAGATCGCGGAGGTGACCGGCGCGGACGTCACACAGCTCGCCGACGCCATCGGCTACGACGTGCGGATCGGCCGCCGCTTCCTGAACGCGGGCATCGGCTTCGGAGGCGGCTGCCTCCCGAAGGACATCCGCGCCTTCTCGGCCCGCGCCGACGAGCTCGGCGTCGGCGAGTCCGTCGCCTTCCTCAAGGAGGTCGACGCGATCAACCTGCGTCGCCGCCAGCGCGTCGTCGACCTCGTCACCGAGGGCCTCGGCGGCTCCGTCGCGGGCCGCCGCATCGCGGTGCTCGGTCTGGCGTTCAAGCCGGAGTCGGACGACATCCGCGACTCGCCGTCGCTCGACGTCGCCGCGCGCCTGCACGACCTCGGTGCGACCGTGGTCGCGACCGACCCCGAGGCGATCGAGAACTCGCGCCGCCGCTACCCCGAGATCACCTACACGACCGACGTCGACGAGGCGCTGGCCGGTGCCGACGCCGTGGTCGTCGTGACGGAGTGGAAGCAGTTCCGCGCCCTCGACCCCGCGGCCACGGCGGCGAAGGTGGCCAACACCTTCCTCGTCGACGGTCGCAACTGCCTCGACCCCGCCGCCTGGCGTGCGGCCGGCTGGGAGTACCGCGGCCTCGGCCGCTGACGCGGCGGAGCCGTCGTCTCAGCGGACGCGGCTCGGCTGGTCCGCCACGACGCCGGAGGTGCCGCGGAGGGGGATGTGCGCGAAGGCGTCGTCCCACTCCGCCGCCCTCCGGCGTCGTCGTGCGCGGACGACCATCCGGAGCAGGACGCCGGCGACCGCGCCGAGGAGGGCGCCGGAGGTGTTCATCACGACGTCGTCGACGGTGGCGAAGCGCGCCGAGAGGAAGAGCAGCTGGCCCGCCTCGATGAGCGAGCTCACGACGGCGCCGACGGCGACGGCGACCCACGCCCTCCGGGGCCGCAGGTTGAGGGCCAGGAGCAGCCCCAGGGGCACGAACAGGGCGATGTTGGCGGTCGACTCGATGAACGCGTAGTCGACCATCGGGAGGCCGTGCCGGGCGAACCAGGAGGTCACTCGGCCGAGATCCCCCCGCACTCCCGCATCGACGGGCGTCGGCCAGAAGGCGATCGCTGCGAGCGCGACCACGTAGGGCACGCCGATGGCGAGGGTGAGGCGGGTGAGCGACCGAGTCACGGTGCTCCTCTCGTCGGTCGTCGGGCGGGGGCGGCGACGACGGCGGAAGAACAGTCTCGCTCCCGGCTGCTGGGATCGGGCCGGGAGGCGCGGGGGAGTGGGCTGGAGGCACGCCCATGGGCAGGACGCTTGGGACGCCGACAGCGGTGCTCGAGCCGGAGAGCGCGGGGCGGTGATCGCGCCGGCTCCGTCGTCGACCGGGCTCCGGCCCGGGCGAGCATCCGCCTGCGGGCGAGCCCCGCCACAGCAGAATTCCGAGAACGCCCCAGGAACGACGAAGCCCGGCCGGATCATCGATCCTGGCCGGGCTTCTCACCGGTCGGGGTAGCGGGATTCGAACCCACGACCTCCTCGTCCCGAACGAGGCGCGCTACCAAGCTGCGCCACACCCCGGTGTGCTCATCACGGAGAACCGCTCACGAGCCTCGACAATAGTAGCCGATTTCCGGACCGCCGTCGGACACCCCTCGTCAGGCCGCCGGAGTGAGCGTGACGAGGGTCGCCTCGGGCCGGCAGGCGAAGCGCACCGGTGCGTAGATCGAGGTGCCGACTCCGGCGGACACGTTGAGGTACGAGCTGCGCAGTCCGTTGTCCCACGTCGTCGAGCCGGCGACCTTGTCGCGCGGGATGTCGCAGTTGGTGACGAGGGCGCCGAAGCCCGGGACGCAGACCTGCCCGCCGTGCGTGTGCCCGGCGAGGATCACCTCGGCGCCGCGGGCGACGAAGTCGTCGAGGATGCGCTGGTAGGGCGCGTGCGCCACGCCGATGCTGACCCCGGCCGGTCCGTCCTCCGCGCCGCGCAGCTCGTCCACGGCTCCGGCGACGAGGTCGATGCGGTCGAGGCCGATGTGCGGGTCGTCGACGCCGAAGAACTCGATGCGCGTCCCCTTCACCGTGATGCTCTCGGCGCGGTTGTTGAGGTCCACCCAGCCGAGCCCGTCCGAGAAGAAGCCGGTCAGCCCGTCGGTGTCGAGATCGGCCTCGTGCTGCTTGGGGTTCTTGGAGGGGCCGACGAAGTAGCGGAGCGGGTTCTTGATCCGAGGGCCGAAGTAGTCGTTGGATCCGTTGACGAAGGCGCCGGGGATCCCGGCGAAGGGCTCCAGAGCCCGGCGGATGCCGAGCACGCCGTCGCGGTGGCCGAGGTTGTCGCCGGTGTCGACCACGACGTCGGGCGCCAGGGCGAGGAGCGAGCGGATCCACTCCTGCTTCTTCGTCTGCCACGGGGCCATGTGCAGGTCAGACACGTGCAGGACGCGGATCGGCTCGGAACCCGCGGGCAGCACCGGGAACGACGTGCGCCGGACGGTGAACAGCGTCCGCTCGACGCCGATGCCCCAGGCCGCGGCGACGGCTCCGGCCGCGGCGACGGTCGCGAGGGCGGTGGTCAGGGGGCGACGGGTGCGTCCGGTCATGGGTCCTTCTCTCGCACGTCGGCCGCGAGCGCGGCCGCGTTCATTCTGCCGGACGCTCCCTCGGGAGCAGCCGGGGGTGCCGGGGCTCAGCCCGCGCGGGGCGGGGCGCCCGGTCCGGCACTGATCTGCAGGGTGATCTCCGCGCCCCGGGAGACGCGCGACCCGGCGGGCGGGTTCGTCTGCGCGACCGTCCCTGCCGGGCGGTCGGAGGGGACCGGAGAAGTGTCGACGCGGACCGTGAAGCCGACGGAGCGCAGGCGTGCGGCCGCCGCAGAGGGGCTCTGGCCGGTGACCTGGGGCACGGCCTCCTGCGGAGCGTCGACGAGCGAGCGGACGGGAGCCGGGAACGCCGTCCCGCCGTACTTCGCGTCGGCGACGCGCATGATGCGCGGCCAGATCTGGTGGCGCACCTGACCGGCGTTCACCCGGTTGAGACTGAACCCGCGCATGGAGGTGAAGCCGGTCACGTTGCCGACCCAGGTGGCGGTGGCGACCTCGGTGCTCGCGCCGACCATCCACGTGTGCAGCGCGTCGTCCGTGGTGCCGGTCTTGCCGATGTGCGGCACCCCGGTGCGGGGGTTGGAGGGGGCTCCGGTGCCGCCCGTCACCACTTGCTGCAGGGCGTAGCCGGCGGTCGCGGCAAACTCCTCGGACATCCCCTGGCTGCACTCGGAGGCGGGCGGCGCGACGTCCGCGCCCGTGCGGTCAACGATCCGGTCGATCGCGATGGGCGTGCAGACGGTGCCCTTGTTCGCGAAGCCGGCGAAGGCCGTGGCCATCGTGAGCGGAGCGATCTCGTTGGTGCCGAGGATGGTCGGCGCGAGCTTCTGCAGCTCGGTCCCGTCGGCACGGTGCACGCCCATCGCCAGCGCCGTGTTGCGGATGCCGCAGAGGTCCAGCTGCTGGGCCATGGCGGCGAACGAGGTGTTGATCGAGCCGGTCGTGGCCTGCAGAGCCGTGGTCACTCCTCCGTTGCCGCCCTCGTCGTTCCCGGGGTTCCAGGACTCGCCGTAGTAGACGCCGTCGGGCTCGCAGCTGTCACGGAAGGTCGTGTAGGCGCGGCGGGTGCCGTCGACGCTCTCGCCGAGCGAGTGCCCCTCCTGCAGCCACTCCGCGAGGGTGAACACCTTGTAGGTCGAGCCGACCTGGAATCCCGAGGAGCCGCCGTACCCGAAGTCGGTGTTGTAGTTGACGCTCGTGTAGTTGGGGCCCGTCAGGTCCGGATCGTTGGAGTAGTCCTTGTTCTGGGTCATCGCGAGGATGCGGCCGGTGCCGACCTCGACCGAGACGCTCGCGCTGCCGATGTTCACGTTCGCCATCGACTTGGGCACCCAGTCGTCGGTGGCCGAGACGGCGGCCTGCTGCAGGTCGGAGTCGAGGGTCGTGTAGATCCGGTAGCCGCCGCGCTTGAAGGTGGCGTCGCGCTCGTCCTGACTCGCACCGAACGCGTCGTCGTTCTTGATGACCCAGGTGACGTAGTCGCAGAAGAAGGCCGCGACTCCGGCCGTCTGGCAGCCGGTGCTCGGCTCGGTGATGTTCGGCGTCACGGGCTCGGCGACGGCCGCCTGCGCCTGCTCGGACGTCACCTTCGACTCGAGGTCCATGCGGGTGACGATGTAGTCGCGCCGGTCCCGGGTCTGCGGGTAGCCCTCCGCGGCGGGGTTCGCCGGGTCGCCGGGCCGGTCGAAGCGGAACTTCTCGGGGTTGTTCACGATCGCGACGAGCGCGGCGGACTGCGCGAGCGAGAGGTCCTTCGCGCTCACTCCGAAGTAGTAGCGGGCAGCCGCCTCGACGCCGTAGACGGTGCCGCCGAACAGGGCGATGTTGAGGTAGCCCAGCAGGATGTCGTTCTTCGGATACTCCTTCTCGAGCCCGATGGCGAGCCGCATCTCGGCGACCTTGCGCTCCGGAGTGGTCTCCGTGGCCTCGCGGTAGGCCGCGTCGCGCTCGATCGGATCGCTGAGCGCCTCCGCCTTCTGCACGAGCACGTTCTTGACGTACTGCTGCGTGATGGAGGAGCCGCCCTGGACGTCCCCGCCCATGGCCGTCGTCGCGGCCGCGCGGACGGTGCCGAGCAGATCGATGCCGCCGTGCTCGTAGAAGCGGGGGTCCTCGGAGGCGACCACGGCGTCCTTCACGAACGGCGAGATCTCGTCCCAGCCCACCTCGACGCGGTTCTGGGCGTAGAAGGAGGCGAGCAGCACGTCGCCGCCGGAGGAGTCCTTCGCGTACACGTCGCTCTTCTCGGCGAGCGTGCCGATCTCGAGGTACTCGGGGAGGTTGTCGAACATCTCCACCGTGTTGCCGGCGGCCATGCCGCTCAGCGCGATCGCCGGCGTCACCGAGGCGGCCACCAGGACTCCCGCGACGACGCTCATGGCGACGATGCCGATCAGACCGCCGACGGCGCCCCCGATGGTCTTCACGACTCTGGTCCCGCCCTGCCCCGACATAGAATCAGCGTAGTCGCCGCGCTCGGACGAGCCGCGGCGCTCATCCCGCCGACGCGCGGCGCTCAGCAGTCGTCCCGCACCGGCCGCACCCGAGGAGAGCCATGTCCGTCCCGCGCTGGGAGTACATCACCACCCCGCTGATGATCCACAACACCACGGCGATCCTGAACACCTGGGGATCCGAGGGCTGGGAGCTGGTCCAGATCGTGACCGGTCCCGAGGGCGGCCTCGTCGCGTACCTCAAGCGCCCTGTCGCCGAGGCCGGCGCGTGATCGCCGAGCGCCTCGCGGAGCTCGGCGTCGAGCTGCCCGCCGTGGCGGTCCCCGCCGGCGCCTACGTCCCCGCCGTCGTGCACGGCGGCCTCGTCTACACGGCGGGGCAGATCCCCTTCGTCGACGGCGCTCTGCCGCTGGTCGGCAAGGTCGGCGACGAGGTGTCGCCCGAGCAGGCGAAGGAGCTGGCCCGCACCTGCGCCCTCAACGCGCTCGCGGCCGTCGCCGACGCGATCGGATCGCTCGACCGGGTGACGCGGATCGTGAAGCTCACCGGCTTCGTCGCGTCCGCCTCCGGCTTCACCGGGCAGCCCGGCGTGATCAACGGCGCCTCGGAGCTGCTCGGCGACGTGTTCGGCGAGCCCGGCCGTCACGCGCGCTCGGCCGTCGGGGTGGCGGAGCTGCCCCTCGGCGCTCCCGTCGAGGTCGAGCTGATCGTCGCCTTCGACTGACGCACCGCCCCCTCCGGCCCACGCGGCGGGAGGGGGCGGCGCCCGGTCAGTCCGCGGCGATCGCGGAGGAGATCACCGCCATCACCTGCGTGTCCGCGAGCGTCGTCGTGTCGCCCACGGCGCGTCCCTCCGCCACGTCGCGCAGCAGCCGGCGCATGATCTTCCCCGAGCGGGTCTTGGGCAGCTCCTGCACCACGAAGATCCGCTTCGGGCGGGCGATCGCGCCGATGTGCTCGGCGACGTGCGCCTTCAGGGTGGCCTCGAGCTCGTCGTGCCCGTGGGCCAGCGCCTCGGCCTGGCTCGCCTTCGCGATCACGAACGCGACCACGGCCTGGCCGGTGGTCTCGTCCGCGGCTCCCACGACGGCCGCCTCGGCGACGACAGGGTGCGAGACGAGGGCCGACTCGATCTCCGCCGTCGAGAGGCGGTGGCCGGAGACGTTCATCACGTCGTCCACGCGCCCCAGGAGCCAGAGGTCGCCGTCCCGGTCGCGACGCGCTCCGTCGCCCGCGAAGTAGCGGTCGCCGAACTTCGACCAGTAGGTCTCGACGTAGCGCTCCGGGTCGCCCCAGATGCCGCGCAGCATCGCCGGCCAGGGCTCGGTGATCACGAGCAGTCCGCCCTCGTCGGCGCCGACCGGCGTCCCGGAGTCGTCGACCACGTCGATCGAGATGCCCGGCAGAGCGACCTGCGCGGACCCGGGCTTGAGCGTCGTGACGCCGGGCAGGGGGGACACCATCATCGCGCCGGTCTCGGTCTGCCACCACGTGTCGACGATGGGGGTGCGGCCGCCGCCGATGACGTCGCGGTACCAGACCCACGCCTCCGGGTTGATCGGCTCGCCGACCGATCCGAGCAGGCGCAGGCTCGAGAGGTCGAAGCGCTGCGGGATCTGCCGGCCGAGCTTCATGAAGGAGCGGATCGCCGTGGGAGCCGCGTAGAGGATCGTCACGCCGTGCTTCTCGACGATCTCCCACCAGCGGCCGGGATGCGGGCTGTCGGGAGTGCCCTCGTACATCACCTGGGTGGCGCCGTTGGCGAGCGGGCCGTAGACGACGTAGCTGTGCCCGGTGATCCAGCCCACGTCCGCGGTCGACCAGTAGACGTCCGACTCGGGGTGCAGGTCGAAGACCGCGCGGTGCGTGAAGGCGACCTGGGTGAGGTATCCGCCGCTGGTGTGCAGGATGCCCTTGGGCTTCCCGGTCGTGCCGCTCGTGTAGAGGATGAAGAGGGGCTGCTCGGCAGGGAACGGCTTCGCGACGTGGTCGGCGTCGACCGCCACGATCTCCTCGTGCCACCAGAGGTCGCGCCCCTCGTGCCAGGCGACCTCGTTGCCTCCGCGGCGCACGACCAGGACGTGCTGGACGCTGGACTCGCCGCCGAGGGCGAGCGCGGCGTCGACCGCCGGCTTCAGGGGCGAGACGGCGCCCTTGCGCCAGCCGCCGTCGGCGGTGATGACGAGTGTCGCCTCCGCGTCGTCGATGCGCGCGCGCAGGCTCTCGGCGCTGAAGCCGCCGAAGACGACGGAGTGGACCGCCCCCAGCCGGGCGACGGCCAGCATCGCGATGACCGCCTCCGGGATCATGGGCAGGTAGATCGCGACGCGGTCGCCGGCGCGGACGCCGAGGCTCGTGAGCAGGTTCGCGGCGCGCTTCACCTCGGCGGTGAGCTCGGCGTAGGTGATCGAGCGGGAGTCGCCGGGCTCGCCCTCCCAGTGCAGGGCGACGCGGTCGCCGTGGCCGGCCAGGACGTGGCGGTCGAGGCAGTTGTAGGCCACGTTCAGCTCACCGTCGTCGAACCACTTCGCGAACGGGGGCTCGCTCCAGTCGAGGGTGCGCGTGAACGGCCGGTGCCAGTGCAGGAGCTCTCGGCTCCGGTCGGCCCAGAAGGCGAGGCGGTCGGCCGCGGCCTCGTCGTAGAGCGCGGCGGTCGCGACCGCTCCGGCGGCGAGATCGGCCGGCGGCGGGAACCGGCGGGTCTCGTGGAGGAGATTGTCGATGGCGTTCCGGTCGGCGGCCGGGGCGTCGGGGGGAGTGGACATCTGCGATTCGCTCCTTCGCGAGTGAGACGTTCGCCGGCCCGCGCGGTCGGCGTCGCACCACCGTAGCGCCCGCCTCCAGCGCGGATCGCCGAGCGCCGCAAGCTGGGTGCGGGGCGGGTGTCGGATAAGAGTCCGCAGAGAACAGGATCCGGGCTTGGCGAATCGCGATCCGTCCCCTACAGTTGCATACGGCCGAATGAACTTCGGCCCAGCGGCGCAAGTGATTCCCCCCAATCCAGCGCCGCCGAGGCGGCACCTGTTCCCCCCAATGGGTGCCGCCCCCTTCTTCCCGCCGGATCCGGCGGAGGGACGCCCCCGCTCGAGCCCTGCTCGCGGGGGCGTTTCCGCGATGCCGGGACGTCTCCTCGTCGACTGGGCTTCTCTGCGCCGTGGGGACCCTCCTCGGAGGGGCTCCCTGCCGAGAGCCCCGGGCCACCCCTGCGCGCGCGTCCGGCCCGGGTCGTTCCTCCACAGGCGCCGACGCGGGCGTCTCTCCTCCGATCGGGCAGGGAGCGCCCCGGCGCGCGGAACGGGCTCCTAGCGTGCCGGGATGACCCGCGACTTCGTCCCCCTCGTCCCCGCCGAGCACCGCCGCGACCCGCTGCCGGTGCGGCCCGCCGCCGCCGGTCTCGGGCTGCTCGCGCCGCACGCCGCGGATCCCGCGGTGACCGACCTCTTCGTGAACGGCGGCGCGGGCCTCTGGATCGACCGGGGCGGTGGTGCGGAGCGGGTTCCGGAGTGGACGCTCGACGCCGCCGGAGCACGGCGGCTGGCCGTCGCGCTGGTCGCGGCCGGTGGACGGCACGTCGACGAGGCGAGCCCGTGCGTGGACGTCAGGCTCCGCCACGGGGTCCGCGTGCACGTCGTGCTGCCGCCGGTGGCGACCGGGGGAGCGCTCGTGTCGGTGCGGGTGCCGCGGTCGGACTCCTGGACGCTCGGGGAGCTGCAGGCGGCCGGGATGCTGGACGACGACGGAGTGCGGCTTCTGCGCCGGGCGGTCCGCGAGCGGTGGAACCTGCTGATCACGGGAGCCGGTGGATCAGGCAAGACCACCCTGCTCGGCGCCCTGCTCGGGTGCGCGGCGCCGACCGAGCGGATCGTGGCCATCGAGGACGTCGGCGAGCTCCGGCCGGCGCACCCGCACGTCGTCTCACTCGAGGCGCGGCAGCCCAACCTCGAGGGCGCCGGTGCCGTGGGCCTGGACCGGCTCGTGCGGGAGGCGCTGCGGATGCGTCCGGACCGCCTGGTCCTCGGCGAGTGCCGCGGCGTCGAGCTGCGCGAGCTGCTGTCCGCGCTGAACACCGGGCACGACGGCGGTGCGGGGACCCTCCACGCGAACTCCCTCGAGGACGTGCCCGCGCGTCTCGAGGCGCTCGGGGTCCTCGCGGGACTCGGGCCCGAGGCGATCGCCCGCCAGACGGTCAGCGCGATCGACATGGTGCTCCACCTCGAGCGCCGCGACGGGCGGCGGCGGCTGGCGGCATCCGGGACGTTCGCGCTCGACGCGGCCGGCCGCCTGAGGGTCGAGGACGGGTCGCTCCCGAGCGCCTCGAGGTCGAGCGCGTGACGGGCCGCGACGGGCTGGACGAGGTCGCGGCCGTCGTGCACCGACTGGCCGTCCTCCTCGCGGCGGGAGTGGCTCCCGCGTCGGCCCTCGGGCATCTCGCGGAGGCGGAGGGGGCGGACAGCGGGGACGCGCGGCGGCGGCGACTGCTCCGGGCGGTGTCGGAGGAGGCCGGCCGCGGGGGCGACGTGACGGAGGCGCTGCTGCGCGGGACGCCGGTTTCGCGGCGGAGCGGCTCGGAGCGGAAGCGGCCGCGACGGCGAGCGCCGGACACCGGTGAGGCGACCGCGTGGGCGGCGCTGGCCGCCGCGTGGCGGGTGGCCGCCGACTCCGGCGCGCCGGTCGCCGCCGCTCTCGGCGAGCTGGCGGAGTCCCTGCGCGAGCTGGCGCGCGCCCGCCGGGACATCGAGGTGGCTCTGGCCGGTCCCTCCGCCACCGGGAGGGTCGTGAGCGCGCTGCCGCTGGCGGCGCTGGGTCTGGGGGCACTGCTGGGCTTCGACGTGGTCGGCGTGCTCCTCGGGACGGTGCCCGGTGCGGTCTGCCTGGTGGGGGGAGCCGGGTTGATGGCGGCCGCGCACGCGTGGACGCGGCGCCTCGTCCGAAGCGCGGCCCCGGCCGATCCGGCGCCCGGGCTCGCGCTCGACCTCCTCTCGGTGGCGCTGGCCGGTGGCGGCTCGATCGAGTCGTCGCGCGCCCGGGTCGTGGCGGCGCTCGCCGAGTGCGGGCTCGACTCGGGCGAGCGCGTGCTCTCCGACGCGGACCCGGTGCTCGCCCTCTCCGCGGCGGCGGGCGTGCCGGCCGGACGCCTGCTCCGGAGCGAGGCGGCTCTGGTCCGGGCACGGGCGTCCTCCGGGGCGCGGGAGCGAGCCGCTCGGCTCGGCGTGACCCTGATGCTGCCGCTCGGAGTCTGCGTGCTGCCGGCGTTCCTGCTGCTCGGAGTGGCTCCGATGGTCGTCTCGGTGCTGCTCTCGACGTTCTCGGTGGCGGCGTGACGCGGTCGACCGCTCCTCCACAGGGGCGGGATCGGGAGGCGTCTCCACGGATCGGCCGGAGGGTCGATCGGTGGGATCGGGAGTCAGCGATCCTCGGAGGAGGGGCATGGAGCGGGGCGGAACGGAGCAGGACACATGAGCAGTGACACGGCGATCAGCGGCGGGGGAGTCTCCCGGAGTCGAGGACTCGGTAGGAGCAGGGATGCGGGAAGTCGTGTGCCCGGAACGAGCCGGGGCTCGAGGAGCGGCGGAGGTGCGGCGTCCGGCGGAGGAACTGGCATCGACGTCTCCGCGGGGCGCGTCGAGTGGCGCCGACCCGGGTGGGGAGGTCTCGGCGCTCTGGGCGACGAGGAGGGGTCGGCGACGGCGGAGTACGCGATCGCGACGATGGCTGCGGTCGGTTTCGCCGGGCTGCTGGTGGTCATCCTCAAGGGCGACGAGGTGCGGAGCATCCTGACCGACCTGGTGACCCGCGCGCTCACCGCGGCGGGATGAGAGGCCTTCCGCTGCTGCGCGGGCGGCTCGTCCAGGAGGAGGGCTCGGCCACTGCCGAGCTCGCGCTCGTGCTCCCGGCGGTGGTCGCGGTGCTGGCGCTGTGCCTGGGGTCGGTAGCGGCCTCGGCGCAGTACGTCCGGCTCGTCGACGCGGCCGCCGACGCGGCCCGGTCCGCGGCCCGGGGCGACGACCCCCGCGCGCCGCTCGCCCGGGTGACGGGGGCGTCGCTCACGGCGGGGGAGCAGGACGGACTGGTCTGCGTCGACGTCGCGGCCCGGCTGCGCCCGCTCCCGGCGGTCTCGCTCCCGGTCTCGGTCCGGTCCTGCGCGCTGGGCGGGGGCGGATGATCCGCCGGCTCCCCGGGGCTGTCCGCTACCGGGAGGAGGGATCGGCCGCGGTCGTGGCGATCGGAGTCGTCGCGGGCACGATCCTGGTGACGGCCGCCGTCCTCGCCGGCTGCGCAGGAGTCGTCGGGCACCAGCGAGCGGTCGCCGCCGCGGACGCCTCGTCCCTGGCAGCGGCCGACGTCGCCTCCGGCCTGCTGGCCGGGGATCCGTGCGGACGTGCCGCCGCCGTGGCCCGCGCGAACGGCGCCGAGCTCGTCCTCTGCGACGTCGACGGCGGCGTCGCGAGAACGGAGGCGGCCGTCGCCGCGGGTCCGCTCTCCCTCACGGCGCGGTCGAGGGCCGGCCCGCCGCCCTGAGGGCGGAGGCAGCAGCGGGCGTCGTCCGGACCGAGGTCCGGACGACGCCGCGGGAGCGCGTCAGTCGGAGGAGAGTCGCTGGTACCGGTACGCGGCGGCGGTCGGCAGGGCGCCCGCGCCCTCGTCGTGCTCGAGGCCGCCGGCGAGGAGGTAGATGTAGCGGGAGCCCGCCCTCGCCCCGGGGATCTCGAGGCGTGCGGCGGGGGCCTGATCGTCGCCGTATCCCCGGCGGAGGGTCTTGCCCTCCAGTGGTCCGTCGAGGAGCTTGGCCGTGTAGGCGGAGGTCGTGGTGGTGTGCGTCGTTGCCATGCCTCATCATGCGCCGATCGGCGCCGCGCGTCACCCCCGTCGATGGCAGGCCGGGCAGGCGGCTCCGAGGCCGTGTCCAGCGTCCTCCCGAGGTCCCCGTGTCCTCGGGAGGGGGCAGCACGTCCGGGGTCAGTGTGTATGGT
The DNA here is from genome assembly GCF_002932105.1 of Rathayibacter sp. AY1C1. Lineage (NCBI taxonomy): Bacteria > Bacillati > Actinomycetota > Actinomycetes > Micrococcales > Microbacteriaceae > Rathayibacter > Rathayibacter sp. AY1C1. Next base: position 25,196 of record NZ_PSWH01000020.1, read on the forward strand.
GTGCCTGTCGGGCGCCCCCGCCGATGGGGACGCGTCGCCGTTCCCCGCACCACGTCGCCGCGCACCGTCTCCCCGCAGCAGGGGACGTCGGACCACTGGTCGTCCGACCCGACAGCACCAATCGAGGAGAACTGTGTCCGGCACGAAGAAGCTGGTGATCGTCGAGTCGCCGGCGAAAGCCAAGACCATCGCCCAGTACCTGGGCGACGGCTACGAGGTGCTCGCCTCCGTCGGGCACATCCGCGACCTCATCGAGCCGAAGAACCTCCCCCCGGAGCTGAAGAAGGGCCCGCTGGGCAAGTTCTCCGTCGACGTCGACAACGGCTTCGAGCCCTACTACGTCGTCTCCGACCAGAAGAAGAAGACGGTCGCCGACCTCAAGCGCGCGCTGAAGAACGCCGACGAGCTCTACCTCGCCACTGATGAGGACCGCGAGGGCGAGGCCATCGCGTGGCACCTCCTCGAGGAGCTCAAGCCCAAGGTCCCCGTGCACCGCATGGTCTTCCACGAGATCACGAAGGACGCGATCCAGAAGGCGCGCGACAACACCCGGGACATCGACACCTCCCTGGTCGACGCCCAGGAGACCCGCCGCATCCTCGACCGCCTCTACGGCTACGAGATCTCGCCCGTGCTGTGGCGCAAGGTCGGCCCCGGGCTCTCGGCCGGTCGGGTGCAGTCGGCCGCGACCCGCCTGGTGGTCGACCGCGAGCGGGAGCGCCTGGCGTTCGTGTCGGCGAGCTACTGGGACCTCGCCACCGTGCTCGCACCCGAGTCGGACGCCGCGGCGGGCTTCGACGCCCGCCTGGCGCGGCTCAACGGCAAGCGGATCGGAAGCGGCCGCGACTTCGACGACCGCGGTCAGCTGAAGGGCGACGTCACCGTCCTCGACGAGTCCACCGCCGGTGCCCTCGCCGAGGCGCTGCGCGACCCCGCCACCACGGTCCGGGTCTCGAACCTCGAGTCCAAGCCGTACTCGCGCCGCCCCGCCGCCCCGTTCACCACGTCCACGCTCCAGCAGGAGGCGGCGCGCAAGCTCCGCTTCTCGGCGCGCCAGACGATGAGCGTCGCGCAGTCGCTCTATGAGAACGGCTTCATCACCTACATGAGGACCGACTCGCCCGGGCTCTCGCAGCAGGCGCTGAACGCCGCACGCACTCAGGCCGCGTCCCTCTACGGAGCCGAGACCGTGCCGGACAAGCCGCGCCTGTACTCCGGCAAGAACAAGAACGCGCAGGAGGCGCACGAGGCCATCCGGCCCGCGGGCGAGACCTTCCGCACCCCAGACCAGCTCTCGGGCACCCTCCGCGGCAACGACCTCCGCCTCTACGAGCTCATCTGGAAGCGCACCGTCGCCTCGCAGATGGCCGACGCCAAGGGCTCGACCGCCACCGTGACGCTGCTCGCCGAGCCGGCCGGCGACGTCGCGAAGACCGCCGAGTTCACCGCCTCCGGAACCGTCATCACCTTCCGCGGATTCCTCCTCGCCTACGAGGAGGGGCGCGACGAGGAGCGTCACGGCGCCCGCGACGAGAAGGACGCCAAGCTGCCGGTGCTCGAGGTCGGCCAGAGCCTGGTCGTCGCCGCGGTCGAGGCCAAGGGCCACGAGACCTCGCCGCCCCCGCGCTACACGGAGGCGAGCCTGGTCAAGGCGCTCGAGGAGCTCGGCATCGGCCGGCCCTCCACCTACGCGTCGATCATCTCCACCATCGTCGACCGCGGCTACGTCACTCCGCGCGGCACCGCCCTCGTGCCCAACTGGATCGCCTTCTCGGTGGTCCGGCTGCTCGAGGACTTCTTCTCCGACCTGGTGGAGTACGACTTCACCGCCGAGATGGAGGGCGACCTCGACCGCATCGCCGGCGGCGAGGAGGACCGCGTCGCCTGGCTCAACCGCTTCTACTTCGGCGGAGGCACGCACCCCGGGCTCCGACACGTCGTGGACAACCTCGGCGAGATCGATGCGAAGAGCATCAACTCCGTCCGGATCACCGACGACATCACCCTGCGCATCGGCAAGTACGGCCCCTACCTCGAGGTGGCCCAGGAGGAGGGGCAGGAGACGCCGCGTCGCGTCAACCTGCCGCTCGAGCTGGCTCCCGACGAGCTCACGCCCGCCAAGGCGCAGGAGCTCGTCGACGCCCCGGTGCAGACCGACCGCGTGCTGGGAAGCAACCCCGACTCGGGCAAGACCGTCGTCGTCAAGGACGGGCGCTTCGGCCCCTACGTGACCGAGGTCGATCCGGAGCCGGAGACCACGGCGGATCCCGCCACCGGGGAGGTCGTCGAGCCCGCGCCCGCGAAGCGCGGCGCGAAGAAGCCCGCTGTCGTGAAGCCGCGCACCTCCTCCCTCTTCAAGTCGATGGACGTCGCGTCGATCGACCTGGCGACGGCGCTGCGCCTGCTCGACCTGCCGCGCACGGTCGGCGACGACCCCGAGAGCGGCGAGCCGATCACGGCTCAGAACGGCCGGTACGGCCCGTACATCAAGAAGGGCACCGACAGCCGGTCGCTCACCAGCGAGGACCAGATCTTCGAGGTCGACCTGCCGACGGCGCTCGAGATCTTCGCCCAGCCGAAGTACGGGGCGCGACGCGCGTCGAGCGCGCTGAAGGAGTTCGAGGCGGACCCCGTCAGCGGCAAGCCGATCCGGATCCGCGACGGACGCTTCGGCGCCTACGTGACCGACGGCGAGACCAACGTCACGATCTCCAAGGGCCTCACGATCGAGGAGATCGACTTCGAGCAGGCGGTCCAGATGCTCGCCGACAAGCGCGCGAAGGGCCCGGCCAAGAAGGCTCCGGCCAAGCGCGCGCCTGCCAGGAAGCCCGCGGCCAAGACCACGGCGGCCAAGACCACGGCGGCCAAGACGACGGCGGCCAAGACGACCGCGGCCAAGACGACCGCGGCGAAGACGACGGCGGCCGCCAAGAAGACGACCGCAGCGAAGAAGCCCGCCGCGCCCCGCGCCACCGCCGCGAGCCGCGCGGCCGCGGCGGCCGCCGCCGAGACGTCGGACGCGACGGAGTCGTGACCGGGCTGTTCGTCACCCTCGAGGGCGGGGACGGCGCGGGCAAGACCACGCAGGCCCGGCTGCTCGAGGAGTGGCTGGGCACGCGGGGCGAGACCGTCGTCCGCACCCGCGAGCCCGGAGGCACTGAGGTGGGCCTGCAGATCCGCGAGATCGTTCTGCACCACCGCGGCGAGATCGACCCGCGGGCCGAGGCCCTGCTCTACGCGGCGGACCGCGCCCAGCACATCGGGACGCTCGTGCGACCGGCGCTCGAGCGCGGCGAGGTCGTCGTGCAGGACCGCTACATCGACTCCTCCGTCGCCTACCAGGGAGCCGGGCGGGTCCTCGACGCCGTCGAGGTCCGGCGGCTCTCGGAGTGGGCCACCCACGACCTGAGGCCCGACCTCACCGTCCTGCTCGACCTCGACCCCGCCGTCGCGCGGGGCCGGCTCGACGCGGCCCGCACCCGCTTCGACCGGCTGGAGGCCGAGAAGGCGGAGTTCCACGGGCGCGTGCGCGAGGCGTTCCTGGCGATCGCCGAGACGGACGCCGAGCGCTTCCTCGTCGTGGACGCCGCTCTCCCCGTCGAGGAGATCGCGGCCGCGGTGCGGGAGCGGGTCGCCGTCCTCCTCGACGGCGCGTCGGCTGTCGGTGCTCGCGGTTAGCCTGGTTGCATGACCGTCTGGAGCCAGCTCGTCGGGCAGGAGCACGCCATCGGCGCCCTGCAGGACGCCTCGACGCCCCGGGACGACCATGGCCGGGAGTCGTCGTCGATGACGCACTCCTGGCTCATCACCGGCCCTCCCGGGTCCGGCCGCTCGAACCTCGCCTACGCGTTCGCCTCCGCACTGCTCTGCCGCCACGGCGGCTGCGGGGAGTGCCCCGACTGCCGCCAGGTCGCCGCCCGCTCCCATCCCGACCTCGCCGTGCTGACGACCGAGCGCGTGATCATCTCGATCGACGAGGTGCGGCGGCTGGTCAGCAGCTCGCAGTACTCGCCCTCGGTGTCGCGCTACCGCGTCATGGTCATCGAGGACGCCGACCGGATGAGCGAGCGCACGTCCAACGTGCTGCTGAAGGCGCTCGAAGAGCCGCCGGAGCGCACGGTCTGGATCCTGTGCGCCCCGAGCGAGGCCGATCTGCTCCCCACCATCCGCTCCCGCGTCCGCTCCGTGCGGCTCCGCGTGCCGAGCGTCGAGGACGTCGCCGGTCTCCTCGAGCGCCGCGACGGGGTCGACCCCGAGACCGCCGAGCGCGCCGCCCGCCAGGCTCAGAGCCACATCGGGATGGCGCACCGCCTGGCGACCGACGCGAACGCGCGCGAGCGCCGCGAGGAGACGCTCCGCATCGCCCTGCGCCTCCGCGGCGTCTCGGACGCGGTGCTCGGCGCTGCGCGGATGATCGAGGTCGCGACCGAGGACGCCAAGGCGATCACGCTCGAGCGCGACGAGGCCGAGCGGCAGCAGGCGCTGCGCTCGCTCGGCGTCGAGCTCGGGGGCACCGTGCCCGCGCAGCTCCGCTCGCAGCTGCGGGCGCTCGAGGAGGATCAGAAGCGACGCGCGACGCGGAGCCTCCGCGACGGCCTCGACCGGATCCTCGTCGACCTGCTCTCCCTCTACCGCGACGTGGTGCGCCTCCAGCTCGGAGCGCCCGGCGGCGTCATCAACGAGGAGGTCCGGACCGAGATGACCGCGCTCGCCGACGCGACTCCGCCCGACCGCACGCTCGCCGTCCTCGACGCGATCGCGACCGCCCGGCAGCGGATCGACGCGAACGTCTCCCCGGTCCTCGCTCTCGAGGCGCTGCTCGTCGTCGCGGCGCGCCGCCCGGTGGCCGCGTGAGGCGGGGGCGCCGGTCGGCCGTCGTCGTCGCGCTCGCCGCGGCCGCGTCTCTCCTGACCGGCTGCTTCGCGCCCGGCCCGAGCGTCGACCGGACCTCCACCCCCTATCCGCAGACCGTCGACGACTCCCTGGAGCGCTACTACTCGCAGGTGCTGGTCTGGGACGACTGCGGCGACGGCGCTCTCTGCACCGACGCGACCGTCCCGCTCGACTGGGACGACCCCTCGGGGGAGACGGCGTCGATCGCCCTGGTGCGCCGACCCGCGACGAAGGGACCGGCGATCGGCTCCCTGCTCGTGAACCCGGGCGGACCGGGAGCGTCGGGCGTCGACTTCATCCGTGACAGCGCCGACTACGCGGTCGACTCCGCGCTCGCCGCCCGGTACGACGTCGTCGGCTTCGATCCGCGCGGAGTGGGCGCCTCCACCGCGGTCTCCTGCCTCGACGCCGCGGGCCTCGACTCCTACCTCTACGACATCACGCCGGGGGAGCGGGGCAGCGACGAGTGGATCCAGGCGCAGCGCACGACCGCTGCCGCGTTCGCCGCCGCCTGCCAGGAGCGCAGCGGGCCACTGCTGCCCGAGGTCGGCACCCCGAGCGCCGCCCGTGACCTCGACGTGCTTCGCGCGGCGCTCGGCGACGAGACGCTGCACTACCTCGGCTACTCCTACGGCACGTTCCTCGGAGCGACCTACGCCGGGCTGTTCCCGAACCGGGTCGGCCGCCTCGTCCTCGACGGCGCGATCGACCCGGCGGCCACCTCGTTCGACGTGGTGCGCGAGCAGGCGAAGGGGTTCGAGAGCGCACTGCGCGCCTACCTCGCCGACTGCCTCCGCTCGGACGACTGCCCGTTCACCGGCACCGTCGACGCGGGGATGGCCCAGCTGAAGCGCATGCTCGAGGACGTGGACGCCTCGCCGATCCGGGCCGCCGACGGCCGTGAGCTCGGCGCGAGCACGCTGTTCACCGCGATCGTCTACCCGCTCTACGACGCCACGGCGTGGGGAGCGCTGAGCGAGATGCTGGCCGGCGTCCGCCGGGGCGACGCCGCGGTCGCGTTCCAGTACGCGGACGCCTACAACGGGCGCGACGCGGACGGCCGGTACGCGGACAACACCACCGAGGCGTTCCTCGCGATCAACTGCGTCGACTACTCCTACGACGCCGACACCGCCTCGATGCGCGCCGACGAGGCCGCTCTCGAGCAGGCCGCGCCGACGATCGGCCGCTACATGGCCTACGGCGACATCCTCTGCAGCGAGTGGCCGGCGGCGTTCGAGGGCTCCCGCGAGCCGATCACCGCGGAGGGCTCGGCGCCCATCCTGGTCGTGGGCACCACGAACGATCCCGCGACGCCCTACGTGTGGGCGCAGGCGCTCGCGGGCGAGCTCTCCGCCGGTCACCTGGTCACCTACGACGGCGAGGGCCACACGGCCTACAATAAGTCGACGTCCTGCGTGAACGACGCGGTCGACGCGTACCTGCTCGAGGGGACCGTCCCGGAGGTGGACCCGAAGTGCTGACCGAGCAGGAGCGGTCCCGCGAGCAGCAGCCCGGGCTCCGCGAGCGCAAGCGCCTGGCCACGCGGCGGGCGATCGAGATCGCCGTCCTCCGCCTCGCTAGCGAGCGCGGGCCGGAGCGCGTGACCATCGACGACGTCTCGCGCGCCGCCGACGTCTCCACGCGCACCTTCTTCAACTACTTCGCCTCGAAGGAGGACGCGCTGGTCGGCGGGCTCCCGGTCATCGCCGACGAGACGGCGGCGGCGTTCGTCGCGGGCCGGGGCGCCGTGCTCGAGGACCTGCAGCGGGTCTTCGTCGCCGCGATGGAGGAGCCGCTCGAGGAGGACCGGGAGCTGCACGTCCTCCGCCGCGCGCTCTTCCGCGAGCACCCGCATCTGGTCGGTCTGAAGATCGCGGGCATGCGCGAGTTCGAGCTCGCGGTCGAGGGGCTCGTCGCCGAGCGTCTCGGCCAGGAGGACGACGACGCGGAGCGGGTGCGCAGCCGGGCGCGGATGCTGACGCTCCTCGGGCTCGCCGCCGTCCGCCACGCCTGGGCGGCCTGGGTCGATCACGACGGCCGGGAGGCCCTGCCCGGACGCATCGCCCGCTCCTTCGAGGAGCTCCGCGGCGCGCTCGCCTGAGCCGAGCGCGGCGGTCGCCGCCGCCGTCGCGGAGCCTCTGCTCGACCGCGCCGTCCTGATTCACGCCCGGGGGCGCGAGCAGGCTATGCTGTGTAATCGTGTCCGGGGCTCAGGCCCCGCGTGCACGCCGCCTTAGCTCAGTCGGCAGAGCGTCTCACTCGTAATGAGAAGGTCGTGGGTTCGATTCCCACAGGCGGCTCCCTCTCCCGTCATCCGCGACGTGCCGGCCGGATCCGCGAGTTCCCGGCCTCATCCTCGACGTCCAGGTCGCGTCGAACTCGCGTCGCTACCCTGTTGCGGATGACCGACACGCCTCCTCCCCGCCGTCGCCGCACTCTCGTGGTCGCCGCGGTGCTCGTGGCCGCCGTGCTCGGTGGCGGCGCCTTCGGCGTGGGGACGGCCCTCGGCAGCGCCACGGAGCCCGGGGCGCTGCCCGTCGTCTCGACCCCGACCGCCACCGCGACTCCCACCCCGACGCCGACGGCCACGGCGCGGCCCACCGCCGAAGCGGCGGCCGAGGCGCTCCGCACCTGCTCGGTGGCGGGGCTCGCCGCCGACCCGCGCCTGGGCTCGATGCAGGCGCGGGTGGTCGACGCCGCGACGGGCGAGGTCCTGTTCGACCGCGGGGGCGGGACCGCGTCCCGCACCGCCTCCGCCCTCAAGATCCTCACGGCCGCGTCGGCGCTCGCGGTCCTCGGCCCGGACACGCGCATCGCCACCACCGTGGTCCGGGGGAGCGAACCCGGGAGCGTCGTCCTCGTCGGCGGGGGAGACCTCACCCTGACCCGGCTCCCGACCGGCCGGGAGTCGACCTACGCCGGAGCGGCCCACCTCGACGACCTCGCGGCGCAGGTCGAGAGCGCCTGGGAGGCCGACCCCTCCACCGCCGGGACGCCGATCACGTCGCTGGTGCTCGACTCCTCCCTCTACTCGGGCGAGACCTGGCAGCCGAGCTGGAACCGCAAGGAGCAGGTCGACGGCTACATGCCCGAGATCACGGCGCTCCAGGTGGACGGCGATCGCGAGGACCCCACGGCCTCGACCTCCGAGCGCGGCACGGATCCGGTCGGCCGGGCCGGAGGGGCGTTCGCCGATGAGCTGGACGGCTCGCCCGTGGTCTCCACCGGGACGGCTCCCGCGGGCGCGGCGGTTCTCGGCACGGTGGAGTCGGCCCCGGTCGGCACGCTCGTGCAGCAGATGCTGCTCGTCTCCGACAATGCGATCGCCGAGATGCTCGCGCGACTCGTCGCGATCCGCACCGGCGCGGGCAGCGACTTCGCTGCCGAGCAGGCCGGTGTGCTGCAGGGGCTCGCCGGTTACGGCGTCGACACGTCCGGGATCGCGATCGTCGACGGCTCCGGCCTGAGCGACGACAACGCGGTCGCGCCGGCGTACTTCACCGAGCTGCTCCGGAAGGTGCAGGCCCGCGAGGGGCAGCTGGGGATCCTCCTGGACGGCCTGCCGGTGTCGGGCCGGACGGGCTCGCTCTCCTACTCCGACCGCTTCGCCGGCGACAACGCCGCGGCCGACGGCGCGGTGCGAGCGAAGACGGGCTGGATCGACACCGGCTACACCCTGGCCGGCGTGGTCACCGCGGCGGACGGCACCGAGCTGACCTTCGCGGTCTACGCTCTCGGCGACGTCTCCGACTCGGCGAAGACCGCGATCGACACCCTCGTGACGGGCGTCTACCGCTGCGGATCCTCGCTCTCCGATTCCTGACGCGGGCGGGTCGACCTCCCGCTCCTCCTCTCCACCTCCTCCCGGAAGGCCCACGATGACCACCGCACTCCTGATCGTCGACGTGCAGAACGACTTCACCGAGGGCGGCGCGCTCGCCGTCACAGGCGGCGCGGCCGTCGCCCGGGGCATCACCGCGCATCTGGCGGCGCACGCAGACCGGTACTCCGCGGTGCTGGCCTCCCGCGACTGGCACGAGGGCGACTCCGACAACGGCGGCCACTTCGCGGTGGAGCCGGATTTCGTCGACAGATGGCCCGTCCACTGCGTCGCCGGCACGGACGGCGCGCGGTTCCACCCGGCCCTGGACACCGCTCGGATCGACGTGCAGATCCTCAAGGGGCAGGGCCGCCCCTCCTACTCGGCCTTCGAGGGCACGACGGAGGCGGGCGAGGAGCTCGGCGCCGTGCTCGCGGAGCGGGGCGTCACCGCGCTCGACGTCGTGGGACTCGCGACCGACCACTGCGTGCGCGCCTCGGCACTCGACGCGCGACGGGCGGGGCTCGAGGTCCGCGTGCTCGAGGACCTGATCGCGGGCGTCTCCGAGGAGGCGAGTGCCGCGGCGCTGCGCGAGCTCACGGAGGCGGGAATCCGCGTCGAGCGGTCAGTCTGAGGGCTCGTCCCTCCACAGGGCTCAGGGAGGCGCAGGTCCTCGAGGCTCCCGGCGACCCCGCCCCCGGAGCGATCGCCCGTCCTACACTGGGAGGACGAGAAGCTCCTCCTGGCGCGGTCTGCGCGCTCCGATCCGAAGAAGTGGTTCCCTCCTGTGACTGATTCCGTCGCGTCCCGCGCCGCCGAGACCGCTCTGCTCGCCCGCATCCCCACGCAGCTGCTGATCGGCGGTGAGTGGGTGGACGCCTCCGGCGGCGGCTCGATCGACGTCGAGGACCCGGCCACCGGAGCGGTCCTGGTCTCGATCGCCGACGCGACTCCGGAGGACGGGGTCCGGGCGCTCGACGCCGCCGTCGCCGCCGGTCCGTCGTGGGCCGCGACGGCGCCGCGGAAGCGGGGCGAGATCCTCCGGCGGGCGTTCGACCTCCTGCAGGAGCGCACCGAGGAGTTCGCGCTCCTGATGGCGCTCGAGATGGGCAAGCCGGTCGCGGAGGCGAGGGGCGAGGTCGTGTACGGCGGCGAATTCCTCCGCTGGTTCAGCGAGGAGGCGGTGCGCATCAGCGGACGCTACGGAGTCTCGCCCGAGGGCAGCGGCCGGATGATCGTCTCGCAGCACCCGGTGGGCCCCTGCTACCTCATCACCCCCTGGAACTTCCCGCTCGCGATGGCGACGCGGAAGATCGCTCCGGCGCTGGCGGCGGGCTGCACCGTCGTCGTGAAGCCGGCCGAGCTCACTCCGCTCACCACGCTCGCCTTCGCGGCACTGCTCGCCGAGGCGGGGCTCCCCGACGGCGTGCTCAACGTGGTCACCACGTCCTCGGCGGGAGCCGTGTCGGCTCCGATCCTGTCGGATCCCCGCCTGCGGAAGGTGTCCTTCACCGGCTCCACGCCCGTCGGGCGCACGTTGCTGCAGCAGGCCTCCGAGAACGTGCTGCGGACCTCGATGGAGCTGGGCGGCAACGCGCCCTTCGTCGTGTTCGAGGACGCCGACCTCGACCGGGCGGTCGAGGGCGCGATGCTCGCGAAGTTCCGCAACATCGGCCAGGCCTGCACGGCCGCCAACCGCTTCTTCGTGCACGAGTCGATCGCCGAGGAGTTCGCCGCGCGGATCGTGGAGCGCGTGCGCGCTCTGCGCGTCGGCCGCGGCACCGAGGACGGAGTGACCATCGGCCCGCTGATCGACGAGCGCGCGGTCGAGAAGGCGTCCGCGCTGGTGGAGGACGCCGTCTCCCGCGGCGCGCGCCTGCTCACCGGCGGCGATCGGATCGAGGGGGCGGGCCACTTCTACCGGCCGACCGTGCTCGCGGGGGTCGACCGGGAGAGCGAGATCCTGCGCACCGAGATCTTCGGCCCGGTCCTCGCGATCGTGCCGTTCACCGACGAGGACGACGCCGTCGCGCTCGCCAACGACACCGAGTACGGACTGGTGTCCTACGTCTTCACGCGCGACCTCGCCCGCGGTCAGCGGATGATCGAGCGGCTCGCCACCGGGATGATGGGCCTCAACGTCGGCGTGGTGTCGAACGCGGCGGCGCCCTTCGGCGGGGTGAAGCAGTCGGGCCTCGGTCGCGAGGGCGGACTCGAGGGGATCCACGAGTACCTCAGCACCAAGTACACGCTCACCCCCGACCCCTTCGCCTGATCCGGTGGAGCGGATCGAGGTCGCCGCGCTCGACGATCCGCGGCTGCGCGACTACGCGCACGCGACCGACGTCGCGCTGAAGAACGCCCGCGGCCCGCACGGCCTGTACATCGCGGAGTCGGCGCTCGTGCTCGAGCGCGCGATCGCCGCCGGGCACCGGCCGCGCTCGGTGCTCGCCCTCGGCGGGTCGGCGGCGGAGGCCGAGCGCCTGGTCGGCCGCTTCGACGTCCCCGTCTTCACAGGCCCGGGTGAGCTCCTGGCCGAGCTCACCGGCTACACCCTGCACCGCGGCCTGATCGCGGCGATGGACCGGCCCGTGCTGCCCGACCCGGCCGGCCTGCTCGCGGGAGCGCGCCGCGTCGTCGTGCTCGAGGACGTGGTCGACCCGACGAACGTCGGCGCGATCTTCCGCTCGGTCGGGGCCATCGGAGCCGATGCCGTGCTGGTGACGCCGCGCTGCTCCGATCCGTACTACCGCCGCGCCATCCGCGTGAGCATGGGAACGGTCCTCCAGGTGCCCTGGACGCGCGTCGGCGACTGGCCGTCGACGCAGCGGCTCCTGCACGGAGCGGGCTTCACGATCGCGGCGATGGCTCTGACCCCGGAGGCGGTGCCCCTGCGGAACTTCGCCGCCCGCGCTCCGGAGCGCGTCGCCCTCGTGCTCGGCACCGAGGGGCAGGGTCTCACCGCCGACGCGCTCGCCGCCGCCGATGTCGCCGTCCAGATCCCGATGCGGCACGGGATCGACTCGCTCAACGTCGCTGCGGCGTCGGCGGTCGCGATGTGGGCGCTCGCCGAGCCCTCCTGACAGGCGCGCCTGTGCCCCGTTGGGGGTGCCACTGGGGCGTGAGAGCGCGCCCAGCGCTCGCCGGAAGCATCGACTGCGCTACCGTGGCCGCACTCCTGCCCGCAGCCGTCACGAACGAGGTCGTCCATGCTCCTGCGCACGACGCTCCGCCCGCCCGTCGCGCTGCTCGTCGGAGTCGCGCTCGCACTGAGCCTCACCGCCTGCTCCGGTCCCGCCGCGGAGGTGCCGGACGGGTCCGTGCGCGACTCGGGCTCCGTCGCGACCGCCGCCCCGGCGCCCACCGGCACAGCCGATCCCGAGAGCGGCGCGCGCATGACCCGCCTGATCAGCGACTGCCTCGCCCGCTACGGCCTGAGCGACCGGCCGCCGCTCGCGAGCCCGCTCGCGGAGGAGGAGGTCCGCCTGGCGGCGCAGCGCGCCCGGGACGCCTACGACGCCACCCTGACCGACTGCTCGGCGCAGGCGCTCGCGTCCGGAGAGCCGAGCAGCGATCGGACGGGAGAGCCCGGCGGCGAGCCGACCGACGAGCCCGACGCCGACTCCACCCCCGCTCCGGCGGGCTGACCGTGCGACTCGAGGGGACGTCCGCGCTGATCGCGGGGGGAGCATCCGGACTGGGAGCCGCGACGGCGACGGCGCTCGACGCCGCAGGAGCGCACGTGGTCGTGCTCGACCTGCCGCACGCGGTGGAGGCCGCGCGTCTGCCCGCCTCCGTGCAGCTGATCGCCGGGGACGTCCTCGATCCGGACGCCGTCTCGCGCGCCGTGGCGGCGGCGGGGGAGCTGCGCGTCGCCGTGAGCTGTGCGGGCGTGGCCACACCCGGGCGGCTGCTCGGACGCGACGGGCCGCTGCCGATCGAGCAGTTCGACCGGGTGCTGCGGATCAACACGACCGGGACGCTCAACGTGCTGCGCCTCGCCGCGGCGTCGATCGCCGAGCGGGAGCCGATCGATGGGGAGCGGGGAGTCCTGGTCACGACCGCCTCCGTCGCCGCCTTCGAGGGGCAGATCGGACAGGCGGCCTACGCCGCGTCGAAGGGAGCCGTGGCGGCGATGACCCTGCCGCTCGCGCGCGAGCTCGCGGCCCGGCTCGTGCGCGTGGTGTCGATCGCACCGGGCACGTTCGACACGCCCCTGCTCGCCGGGCTGCCGGACAGGGCCCGCGAGGCGCTCGGCTCGGCGACGCCGCATCCGGCTCGCCTCGGACGCCCCGAGGAGTTCGCGGCCCTGGTGCGGCACATCGTCGAGAACCCCATGATCAACGGCGAGACCATCCGGCTCGACGGGGCTCTGCGGCTGCCGCCGCGCTGAGGGACGAGCGGGCGCAGGCTGCCGGTCGAGACGTGCGGGCGTCTCGACACGCCGCTGCGCGGCTGGTCGACCGGCATGAGGCGGCGGCGGTCGCGAGACGCCGCTGCGGCGTCCGTCAGACGAGCAGCTGGTGCTTGGCGAGGTCCCGGTAGAGCGGCGTCGATTCGACGAGCTCGGAGTGGGTGCCGACTCCCACGACCTCGCCCTTCTGCAGCACGACGATGCGGTCGGAATCGACCACCGTCGACAGGCGGTGCGCGATCACCAGCAGGGTCCGGTTCTCGGCGACCGCGTCGATCGCCAGGCGCAGGCGCTGCTCGTTGAGTCCGTCGAGGCTCGACGTGGACTCGTCCAGCAGCAGGATCGGCGGGGCCGCCAGGAGCGCGCGGCCGATCGCAAGGCGCTGACGCTCACCGCCCGAGAGCATCACTCCGCTCTCGCCCACCGGCGCGTGCAGGCCGAGCGGGTTGCGCTCGAGCACGTCGGTCAGGTTCACCGCCTCGAGCACCCGGAGGCAGTCGGCGTCGTCGGCGTCGGGGCGGCCGAGGACGAGGTTCTCGCGGATGGTGCCGGCCAGGACCGGGGCGTCCTGCTCGACGTAGCCGATCTGCGCGCGGAGCGCGTCGCGGTCGATGGCCGTGATGTCGACACCGCCGAGTCGGACGACGCCGGCCTCCGGGTCGTAGAACCGCTCGATGAGGGCGAGGATCGTGCTCTTGCCCGCTCCCGACGGCCCGACCAGGGCGGTGCGCTTGCCGCGCGGCACGGTGAAGGAGACGCCGCGCAGGACGGTGCGGTCGCGCTCGTCCGCTACGGCCGCCGCGTCGGGAACGGCGCCCTCCTCGTAGGAGAACACCACGTCCTCGAAGGAGATGGCCTCCTCCGCCACGCCGGCGCCGAGGCCGCCCGCGGAGGCGTCGCCGTCGCCCTCGATCGGCAGATCGATGATCTCCTGGATGCGGCCGAGGGCGCCCAGCGCCGAGTTCACCGAGGTGATGGCGCCGATGAAGTTGCCGAGCGGCATCACCATCATGAAGAGGAAGAGGATGAACGAGACCAGCTGGGCGATGTCGATCGCGCCGGACGCGACGCGGTAGCCGCCGACGCCGAGGACGGCGAGGAAGGCGACCTGCATGGCGATCCCGGCCACCGGCACCACGAGGGCCGAGACGTGCGCGACGCGGATCCCGAGGCGGTACGCCTCCGTCGCGTGCTGGTCGACGACCGCGATCTCGCGGTCGGTGGCTCCGGCTGCGCGGATCGTCCGGACGGCACTGATCGCGCGCTCGACGGCCGCGGCCAGATCGCCGACCTTCTCCTGGGCCTTGCGGCTGGCGGTGCGGATGCCGCGGCCGAGGGTCAGCGCGAGCCCGAGGGCCACCGCCACCACCGCCACGATGATCAGCAGCAGCACCCAGTCGATGACGGCCATCGCGATGATCGCGCCGACGAAGACGAGGGAGCCCGCGATCGAGTCGACGAGCCCTTGGGTCAGCACCGCGCGCAGGAGCGTGGAGTCGGAGCCGACGCGCGAGACGAGGTCGCCGGTGCGGCGCGCGTCGAACTCCCGGATGGGGAGGCGCAGCAGCCGCGCGACGAGGCGGCGGCGGCTCGAGAGCACGATCCCCTCGCCGGTGCGCTGGAGCAGGTAGTGCGCGAAGCCCGAGATCAGCCCGGAGGCCACGACCAGGCCGACGAGGGCCCACACCAGCGGGCCGAGATCGAGACCGGACTGGACCCGGGTGATGACCTGGCCGACGAGCAGGGGCTGGCCGAGGCTCGCCGCCGCTCCGAACAGGCTGAGGACCACGACGACCGAGAGGATGCCGCGGTGCTCGAGCAGGTAGGGCACGAGCTGCGAGAAGGAGGCGCGGGGTCCGTCGTCGCGGGAGGGTCGTCGTCCGCCGCGCCGGGAGGTGGTGGTGCTCATCGCCGTCCATTCTGCCCCGTCGTCGCTGCGAGCAGGCCGCCAGAGGGCGGGCCCGGTGCTCAGGGAGGGAGCGGAGACGCGGACGGCCCGCCGGGGGATCCCGTCGGGCCGTCCTCTGCAGGGAGTCCTACGAGACGTTGTCGTGGTACGACGCGTTCTTCGTCTCCTTGGAGAGCAGGAGCGCGATCAGCGTCAGCACGGCCGCGGCGCTGAGGTAGAGGCCGACCAGCACGGTGCTGCCGCCCGCCGCCCTCCACAGCGCGACCGCGATGATCGGCGCGAGGGCCGCTCCGATGATCGATGCGAGGTTGTACGCCATCGCCGAGCCGGTGTAGCGGACGTTGGTCGGGAACAGCTCGGGGAGGACGGCGCCCATCGGGCCGAAGGTCAGGCCCATCAGCGTGAAGCCGAGGATCAGGACCGCCATGACGCCCGCGAAGCCGGCGCTGAACAGGGGCACGAAGAGCAGGCCGAAGACGAGGATCGCCGCGGTCACCACGAGCAGCGTGCGCCGGCGGCCGAAGCGCTCCGCGAGCGGGCCGGAGACGAGCGTGAAGATCCCGAAGAACACGACGCCGACGATCAGCATGACGAGGAAGTCGTTGCGCGTGTAGCCGAGGCCCGGAACCGCGCCGTCGACGGGCGAGGTGCCGTAGGTCAGCGTGAACGTGGTCATGAGGTAGAAGAGCACGTAGGTCGCCAGCATGATGAAGGTGCCCAGGATGAGCGGGCGCCAGCTGGTGACGAAGACGCGGGCGAGGGGCAGCTTGGCGACCTCGCCCTTCTCGACGACCTTCTGGAACGCGGGCGTCTCGACGAGCTTGAACCGCACGTAGAGCCCGATGATCACGAGCACGGCGCTCGCCAGGAACGGCACGCGCCAGCCCCAGGCCGCGAACGTCTCGTCGCTCATCGTGCTCGCGAGCACCAGGAACAGGACGTTGGCGACGATGAAGCCGATCGGTGCGCCCAGCTGCGGGAAGGTGCCGTAGATGGCGCGCTTGCCGGCCGGTGCGTTCTCGGTCGCGAGCAGCGCGGCTCCGGACCACTCGCCGCCGAGGCCGAGGCCCTGGCAGAAGCGCATCACGACGAGCAGGAACGGAGCGAGGAACTCCCAGCCGGGCGTGAGCGCGGTGGGCAGGCAGCCGATCAGGAAGGTCGCGACGCCCATGGTGAGCAGCGAGGCGACGAGGGTGCCCTTGCGGCCGACGCGGTCGCCGAAGTGGCCGAAGATGATCGACCCGATCGGGCGCGCGATGAACGCGACGCCGAAGACGGCGAAGGAGGCGAGGAGGGCCGTGGCCGGGTCCTCGTTGACGAAGAAGAGCGACGGGAAGACCAGGACGGCGGCGGTCGCGTAGGCGTAGAAGTCGTAGAACTCGATCGAGGTGCCGATGAGGCTGGCGAGGATGACGCGGCCGCGGGAGTTCTGCGGGGCGGCTGCTGGCGCGTCGGAGACGGCGGGAGAGGACATGAGGGAGGGGCTCCGTGTGGACGGCGACTCCCCCTGAGCCGGCGGGGCGGGGCGTCGATCGGGCGTCGCGGACCGCTGGGGCGAGGGGGAGGAGAGAGGGGTCGCTCGTGACGACCCGACCACTTTACTCCGTGTTCTCCCAGGTTCGTGTGCGGGCGGCCCCAGGACGGGGGCCGCCCGCAGTGGTTCAGCTGCGCAGCGAGCGGAGGAGCAGAGCGGTCGAGACCGCCGCCTCGGCCGCCTCGCGCCCCTTGTCCTCCTTCGAGCCGGGAAGGCCCGCGCGATCGATGCCCTGCTGCTCGGTGTCGAGGGTGAGCACGCCGAAGCCGACCGGCTTGCCCGTCAGGATCGAGACGGTGGTGAGCCCGGAGGTGGCGGCGTCCGAGACGTACTCGAAGTGCGGGGTGCCGCCGCGGATGATCACGCCGAGGGCGACGACCGCGTCGGCCCCCGCCTCCAGGGCCGCCTTCGAGGCGACGGGCAGCTCGAACGAGCCGGGCACGCGCACGAGCGACCAGGACGCTCCGGCCTCGTCGAGGGCTCGGCTCGCTCCGGCGATCAGACCGTCGCTGATCTGCTCGTGCCAGGTGCCCGCGATGACGACGACGCGCAGTCCCGCGCCGTCGAGAGGGGAGGTGGTGGGGGCGCCGCTACCGGCCATTGCTACTCCTTCGTGGTGGCGCCGGCGATCCCGGCGTCGAGGGCGAGGCCGGAGATCCCGGCGTCGAGGGGGTCGTGGTCGAGGACGCTGTCGAGGGTGTGGCCCATGCGGTCGCGCTTGGTCTCGAGGTAGCCCTCGTTGAAGGCGCCGACTCCGACGACGAGCGGCACGCGCTCGGCGACGACGATGCCGCGGTCGGTGAGCTGGCGGACCTTCTCGGGGTTGTTGGTGAGCAGGCGCACCTCGGTGAGGCCGAGGTCCTCGAGGATCCCGACCGCCGCTCCGTAGTCCCGCGCGTCGGCGGGGAGCCCGAGGGCGAGGTTCGCGTCGAGGGTGTCGAGGCCGTCCTCCTGCAGGCGGTAGGCGCGCAGCTTGTTGATCAGGCCGATGCCCCGGCCCTCGTGCCCGCGGAGGTAGACGACGACGCCGCCGTCCCGCTGGATCGTGTCGAGGGCGGCGTCGAGCTGGGGTCCGCACTCGCACTTCAGCGAGCCGAACGCCTCGCCGGTCAGGCACTCGGAGTGCACGCGCACCAGTGCGGGCCGCCCCGCGGCGACCTCTCCCGCGAGGATCGCGACGTGATCCGCTCCGGTCTGCCGGTCGCGGTAGGCGCGGATGCGGAACGGGCCGTGGGTGGTCGGCACCGTGGTCTCGACCTCGAAGCTCACCCGCGCGCTCTCCGGGACCGCGACCGTGACGGGCACCTCCGCGTCGCAGTGGAACTCCTGCAGGTACGCGATGAGGGCCGCGACCGTGGTCACCGGCACGCCCTCGCGCTCGCCGAGAGCGATCAGCCCGGGCAGCCGCATCATCTCGCCGTCCTCGGCGACGATCTCGGAGATCGCGCCCACGGGGTACAGGCCGGCGAGCTTCATCAGGTCGACCGCCGCCTCCGTGTGCCCGTCGCGCTCGCGCACGCCGCCGTCGACGGCGCGCAGCGGCAGGATGTGGCCGGGGCGGTTCAGGCGGGACGGGGTCGCCTCGGGGTCGGCCAGCACGCGGAGGGTGTGCGCGCGGTCGGAGGCGCTGATGCCGGTGGAGAGCCGGTCGGCCGCGTCGACGGACAGCGTGTAGGCGGTGCCGCGCGGGTCCTCGTTCTCGACCACCATCAGCGGCAGGGCGAGGCGGTCGGCGATCTCGTTGGTCATCGGCGCGCAGATGAACCCGGAGGAGTGGCGGACCATCCAGGCGATCGTCTCCTGGCTGGCGAGCTGGGCCGAGACGATGACGTCGCCCTCGTTCTCGCGGCCCTCGTCGTCCGCGACGATGATCGGGTGCCCGGCGCGCAGCGCCTCGACGGCCTCGGGGATGGTGGCGAGGCTCATGAGCGGGCCTCCGCGATCGAGCGCAGTGCGAGCATCCGCTCGACGTGGCGGGCCAGGACGTCGGTCTCGATGTTGACCTGATCGCCGATCGCGCGCGCGCCCAGCGTGGTGACGGCGAGCGTCTCGGGGATCAGCGAGACCTCGAACCACTGCTCCGGCTCGGCGGCGGGGCTGATCGCCGAGACGGTCAGCGAGACGCCGTCGACCGCGATCGAGCCCTTGTCGACGACGAGCGGAGCGATCTCCGCCGGCAGCGAGAACCGCAGCACCCGCCAGGCCTCGCCCGGTGCGATCGCGAGCAGCGTCGCCGTGCCGTCGATGTGGCCCTGGACGATGTGGCCGCCGAGCCGGTCGCCCACCAGCGCGGCGCGCTCGAGGTTCACGGGGTCGCCGACGCCCACGGTGTCGAGGGTCGACATCCGCAGGGTCTGCGCCATGACGTCGGCGGTGAAGCCCTGGTCGGTGTGCTCGACGACGGTGAGGCAGACGCCCGAGACCGCGATCGAGTCGCCGTGCCGCACGCCCTCGACGGCGAGGGGCCCGCGGATGCTGAGGCGGATCGCGTCGGCGCCCGCCTCGACAGCGGTCACGACGCCCTTCTCCTCGATGATTCCGGTGAACATCAGTGGGTCTCCATCTGCAGGGCGTGGGGGAGGCGGGCCGGGGTGCCGGCACCGCCCGCGGGGAGGACGTCGGGGCGCGCGGTCACGAGGAGGTCGTCGCCGAGGATCTGGACCGAGCGGAGGGAGAGGCGCCGGGCCCCGCCGATGCTCTCCACGCCGAGGTCGCCGAGCGCGAGGCGGGGGCCGCCGAGGAGCGCGGGCGCGAGGAACACGAGGTACTCGTCGACCAGTCCGGCGGCGACGAGCGCGGAGGCGAGGGTCGGTCCGGCCTCGACGTAGACGCTGCGGATCTCGGCGGAGTAGAGGTGCGCGAGGACCGCGGCGAGGTCGCGGGTGCGCTCGACCACGACGGCGCGGGGGTGCTCGTGCAGGCGGGCGCCTGGCGGTACGGGGCGCGTGCCGACGACGACGGGCACCGGCTGGTGGGCGAGGAGCTCGCCTCCGTCGCCGCGGGCGGTGAGCGCGGGATCGTCGGCGAGGACGGTCCCGGTGCCGACGAGGATCGCGTCGTGCGCGGCACGCTGCTCGTGCACGCGCTGACGGGCCGCCGCTCCGGTGATCCAGCGGCTGCTGCCGTCCGCCGCCGCGGTGCGGCCGTCGAGGGTCGAGGCCCACTTGAGCGTGACGAAGGGGCGGTGCAGGCGGGTCGCGGTGAGCCACGGGTGGAGGAACTGCTCTCCCTCCTCGGCGAGCACGCCCTCGATCACCTCGACGCCGGCCTTGCGGAGGGTGCGACCGCCGCCGGCCGAGCGCTCGCCCGGGTCCGGCACGGCGTAGACGACGCGGGAGACGCCCGCCTCGATCAGGGCGCGGCTGCAGGGACCCGTGCGCCCGGTGTGGTCGCACGGCTCGAGCGAGACGACGGCCGTCGCGCCGTCAGCGGCGCCCGGAGCGACGTGCGACAGGGCGTCGACCTCGGCGTGCGCGGTGCCGGCTCCGTGGTGCCAGCCCTCGCCGAGGACGGTGCCGTCGGGCGCGAGGATCACGCAGCCCACGCGCGGGTTGGGTCCGCGGGCGGGCCCGCGCTCGGCGAGCGCCAGCGCCCGGCGCATCGCGTGCTCGTAGTCGATCGTCATTCCCGGTTCTTCCGTTCGTCGCCGAACTCCGGGGTCTCGATCGACGGGGCGCGGGCACCGTCGCTCAGCATCGCGCGGTGATGCGCGACGCTCGTGCTGCCTCTCCTCCGGACTTTCACCGTCGGTCCTGGAGTTCCACCAGGTCAACCGCCGCCCCTCTCGAGGGGCTGCGGCTCGCGGACTGTGACCGCCGGTTCGGAATTCCCACCGACCCCGGAGCACGTGCTGTCCGGTCAGCCTACTCACCCGCCGCCCGGAGGGAGCCTCCGCGCGTCACACTCCCGGCGCACGGTCGGCTCCGTGCGTCCCGGAGCCCGTCGGCGCTGCGGTCGCCCGTCGTCTCCGCACGGTGGACGGCCGCGTTGCGTCCCCTCCGTCGATCACTCTTCGTTTGCCGTAGATGTCGGTTGCATCCCAAATTGGATAGTCCGATCGTTCGACTCCGGTTGGCGTATACCGGCCGGGCTGGTCAGACACGGAAGGTCCTCCACCGGCGACGGAGATTTTCGCCGCTCAACGGCGCGACGAGAATCTCCGTCGATCGAGGCTCCGAGGTCAGCTCTCCCGCTGCTCCGCGCGCATGCGCCTCCTAGCGCGTCGAGCTACCTCCACGGTAAAAGCAGTGAGGACCAGTCCCGTTCCAGGCCCGACGAAGGGCGTGAGAACGGCGCGTGCATCGGTGAACCAGAACAGAAGCAATAGAACCGCTGTACCGCCGAACAGCAGAAGCGCCAATCCTCCAAGGATGGGATTGCGCAATTCTCGGCGCATCGCCCGACTGAGATCGCGATCAGAGGCCATTGAATCTCCTTCGCTGTTCTTCGCGCGCTCTAACAGCGCTGGATGACCGGGTGCAGAGAGCCACCTATAGTGAGGTAGCGTGCGCCGAGGCACTGGCCAGAGTTGTTCGCTTGAACTGCGGCGACGTGGAATACGGCGCCGTAAGCGCCGCACACCGCTCCGAGGGGGCGAATGTGGCCGTCATTGATCCGCACAGTAATCCTGCCGCTGCTGCGGTAGATTGCGACGCGGTTTTCGTCTCGGTTCTGTTGAGCATGATTGTACAGAATGCGATGTCACAGGCGAGGCTGGGGTCGGCGACCACGGGATAGGATGCGCCCGTGTGATGCACTCTCTGCACCAGCGTGCCGCCGTCGATCGAGAAACTGGTCCTGACAGGAGCGCCGGTGGAATCTGAGGCCCAGGCCGGATTCATGAAGTTGACGGTCCGTCCGTGTGAATCCTTCACCGCAACCGAGTGGTCGATGAACTCAAGGATGGCGGGTTCTCCATCCACGGTCACGTCGAATCTTTAATCAGATGGGGCTGCCTGGTCCTTGATGAGAGCAAAGCCCGCATTGAGAACATGGCCTGCCCCTGTGAACGCGTAATCGTAGGAGTCGCTCATGTTGTAGACGAGCGCGCCTGAAGGCCCGACGCTCGCCGATCGGACAGCGGTTCCTGGAGTGATGCCGACGCTGTGGTTCCTGTATTCGACCGTGAGGCCGGACTTCGTCGAGAGGGAGCCGCTCGGCTCCAGGTGCTCTTATTCGGAGCTTAGTCGAGCGGCGCGTTCACTGGAGGCGGCGATAGGCGTGAGCAAGCCGAAAGATTGCATTGTCGATTCTGCTGTTCGGGTCGCTGTGACGACTCCCGGATCGGCCGTCGCAGGTGTCGCGACCAATGAAGTGAAAGCAAGTACGGTGCCCATGAGCAGCGCTCGAACCGATCTTCTGGTGCCTGGCAAGAACATCTCCTTCTCTCAACGTCATCTTTGACACCAGTCACAATTGCAGGGTTATCGCAGATCATCAATGATCGGGCGGGTTCCAGAAGTCCGATGGCGCGTTCGGAGGACCATTCGCCTAATGGTGTCCTTGGCGGGTCGCTCTCGTCGAGTCCCGCGCGACGGAGGGCGCTCGGTTCAGTTCCGGTGCTCGTCCACCCAGCGCGGGAAGGGGTCCGCGTACTCCGCCCAGGCGGCGGGGCCGGCCAGCAGCTCCTCGGGGGTGAGCAGGCAGCTCTGCAGGACGGCGGTCAGCCTCCCGGTGTCCAGGCCCGTCCCGAAGAAGGCGAGCTCCTGGCCGAGAGGCGCGTCCTCGTCCCAACTGAGCAGGCTGGTCGGGTCCAGCGTCAGCACGTCGCCGGCGACCGACCACGAGCCGACCCGGTCGGCGCGCGTCGCCAGGCGCACCAGGCCGCGGGAGCGGAGGATGCGGCCCACCTTCTCCGCCACCAGCTCCCCGTGGACCGCCGTGCTCAGGCGGCCGGGGTGGAAGGGCAGCGGATCGCGGAACACGAACTCCTCGACGGTCGTGCCCGAGGCGCGGCGCCGCGAGGTCCCGTAGAGGGCGCACTGCCAGCCCATCGAGGAGGCGATCGCGTGCGCGCGCCGGGGGTGGAGCCTCCGTGGCGCCGCCGGGGGCTCACCGGCGGGGAGGAGATCGGCGGTGGGGGCGAGTGCTCGCAGGAGGTCGCGGACGAGTGCGGTCCGCTCGGGGTCGCTCTCGGAGAGGGGCTCGGCGAGGGCGATGAGGCTCGAGAACTCCAGGCGGGCGGCGAGGCGCTCCGCCGAGTCGAAGGAGGGGCCCGCGCCGCCGCAGAGCACGCGCAGGATCTCCTCCGTCGACGTCACGGCGACCACGTCGAGGATCGCGATGCGGGTGTCGGCGGGATGCCGCTGCGCGCAGAGGTGCTCGAGCACGAGTCCGATCTCGAGCGGGTCGGCCTGGCCATCGAGGGCGACGACCGTGTGACCGCGGTGGCCGTCGTCGGCGTCGGCCGCGAGGCGCCGGTGGAGCTCCTCGGCGAGAGCGGGACCGTCGGCGCCGGGCGGATCGACCTCGAAGGCGATCCGGGACTCGGGCCTGCCGGCGAGGAGCGCGGCGGTCCGCCCGGCGTCCCGGGGGTCGGTCGCGCTGACGAGGGTGACGGCGAGGACGGGGGGTGCGGGGTGGTGGGGCTCCATGGACCGCTACTCTATCGATAACAGTTCTCATTAACGACAGGAGCATCCGTGAAGGTCCGCAACTCCCTCAGGTCGATGAAGGCGCAGCCCGGCTCGCAGGTGGTCCGCCGCCGGGGCCGCGTCTTCGTGATCAACAAGCTGAACCCGCGCTTCAAGGCCCGTCAGGGCTGAGCGCCGACGGGAGGGTGCGAGCCCTCCCGTCGCGCACGGCCTCAGTGCTCGTCGTAGTGGCCGGCGTGAGCGGCGTGCTTGTGGCCGTCGTGGACGAAGTCCACGTGGTCGTCGTGCTGCACGGTCTCGTGGCCGCAGGCGTCGCCGTGCTCGTGGTCGGCGGTCGAGTGCTCGGCCTCCGACTCGTGCTCGTCGTAGTGGTCGCCGTGCAGGGCGTGGTGGTGCGTGCCGTGGACGTAGTCGACGTGGTCCTCGTGCTGCACGGCCGGGTGGCCGCAGCCCTCGCCGTGCTCGTGCTCGGTGACGGGGTGCTCGGCGTGGAGATCGGTGGTGCTCATGGTGCTGCCTTTCCGGATGCGGGGGCCGCGGACGCGACGGGCTCCAGCCGACCAGATCCATAAACGCATTGCAATGGATGCGCCTAATCGAGAGCGATCATCGTTCCCGACAAGGACGGAGGTCACCCCTCCAGGGCGTGCCGGACAGCGTCGTCGACGATGTGCGTGACGTGGGTGTCGGCGACGGAGTAGTGCGCCTCGCGGCCCACGCGCTCGACCGCGACCAGCCCGGCGGTGCGGAGCATCCGCAGGTGCTGCGAGACCAGCGGCTGCGAGAGCCCGGTCACCTCGGCCAGCCGCCCGACCGTCGACGTCTCCTCGGCGAGGGCCCGGAGCAGGCGCAGCCGGGAGGAGGAGGACAGCACCTTGAAGAGCTCGGCGGCGGGTTCGAGGTCCTCGGTCATCTGCTCATGTAAGCAGAGGTGCATGCGCCGTGTCCGCGCGGCGCCCCGCGCGCCTCCGGCTACCCTCGGTGCGATGGACGAGGACAGGTACGGGCAGGACGTGCTCGCCGGCGACTGGCGCGCCCGCGGCAGGGTCGAGGTGGCGGTGGTCGAGGCCGAGCGCGATCTGGTGGTCGAGGAGGTCGCCTCCGGCTTCGTGGGTGCCGTGCTCGGAGTGGAGCTGCGGATGGTGCGGCTGGAGGACCGGTTCGGCAAGGTCCGCGTGTTCCCGCTGGGGCCCGGGTTCCTCCTCGAGGGGAAGCCCGTGTCGCTCAAGGCGCCCGGGCTGAAGCGCGACGCCGGCCTCGGTCGCGCGCGCTCCGCCTCCGGCTCCTTCCAGGTCGCCGACGCGAAGGCGCGGGTCGCCCTGCCCAGCCGGATCTACGTCGAGGGCCGGCACGACGCCGAGCTGGTCGAGAAGGTCTGGGGCCACGACCTGCGGGTCGAGGGCGTCGTCGTCGAGTACATCGAGGGCGTCGACAACCTCGACGAGCTGGTGCGCGAGTTCCGGCCCGGTCCGGGGCGCCGCATCGGCGTGCTCGTCGACCACCTGGTGCGCGGCTCGAAGGAGTCGCGGATCGCCGAGCAGGTCGCCGCCGGTCCGCACGGCGCCCACGTCCTCGTCGTCGGCCACCCCTACATCGACGTCTGGCAGGCCGTGAAGCCCGGCCGGATCGGCCTGGAGCGCTGGCCCGAGATCCCTCGCGGAACCGAGTGGAAGCACGGGATCTGCGAGGCGCTCGGCTGGCCGCACGAGGAGCAGGCCGACATCGCGCGCGCCTGGCAGCGCATCCTCGGCCGGGTGCGCACCTTCCAGGACCTGGAGCCGGCGCTGCTGGGCCGGGTCGAGCAGCTCATCGACTTCGTGACGGAGCCCGCATGACCCGGCACGCGGGCCTCGGCCTCGCCCTCGACGCCGTGCTCGTCCTGGTCTTCGTGCTGATCGGCCGCGGGAGCCACGACGAGGGGTCGGCGCTGATCGGCCTGCTCACCACGCTCTGGCCGTTCCTGGCGGCGCTCCTGCTCGGCTGGGTCGTCACGCGCTCGTGGCGCTCCCCGGACCGGATCGTGCCCGCCGGGCTCGTCGTCTGGGCGGTGACCGTCGCGGGCGGGATGCTCCTGCGGATCGCCTCCGGGCAGGGCGTGCAGTGGAGCTTCGTGATCGTGACGGCCGTCGTGCTGGCCGTGTTCCTCCTCGGCCGCCGCGCTCTGACGCGGCTGATCGCCCGCCGGCGCTAGGCGGACCGGCGGCTCAGCCCACCCGCACCCCGAAGTGCTCCGCGAACAGCGGCAGCAGCAGGCTGAGCTGCAGCTCGGAGAGGGTGGCGCCGCGGAGGCCGTCCAGCCCGGTGAGCACGTGCAGCTCGGCGCCGCGCAGATCGAGGTGCTCGATCCGGGCCCGGGAGAGATCGAGGGAGCGGACGTCGCAGTCGACCAGGCGCAGCCGCGTGCCGGTCGCACCCGCCAGGTCGAGCTCGT
This sequence comes from Rathayibacter sp. AY1C1, assembly GCF_002932105.1. NCBI lineage: Bacteria > Bacillati > Actinomycetota > Actinomycetes > Micrococcales > Microbacteriaceae > Rathayibacter > Rathayibacter sp. AY1C1. Next base: position 50,793 of record NZ_PSWH01000020.1, read on the forward strand.
CGATCGTGCAGCGCTCGAGCAGCACGTCGCGCACCGCGGCTCCGCGGAGGTTCAGGTAGCCGAGCTTGCAGTCGGCCACGCGCACCTGCTCCCAGGTGCTCTCGTAGAGCTCGGCCGAGCCCAGCCGCGAGGCGAGCAGCTCGACGGATCGGAGCCGGCTCCGCGGCGCCGAGAGCCCGGGGACGTCCAGCCGCTCGAGCCGCGACTCCGCGATCGACGCGGCCCGCAGCTGGGCGCCGTCCAGGACCACTCCCTCCAGCGCGCACTCGCTGAAGGAGGCCGCGGTGAGATCGGCGCCGGTGAGGTCGGTGCCGGCGAAGCGCAGCCCTTCGGCGTGCTCCCGGGCGCCCGTGTCCCCGGCGTACCCCTCGGCGAGGCCGTCGAGGAGGAGGGGGTCGAGCCGGGGAGGAGCGGTCGCGTCGCGCACGCGGCGAGCCTAGTGCTGGCACCATGGCGGCATGCCCCGCCTGCTCGCCGTGTGCCGCGTCGCCCGCATCCTGCCCGACTCCGGCACGGTCGGCGTGACCGCGATCGACAAGCGGCCGGTCGAGGGTCCCGTCGGAGTGCGCGACCTGGGCCTCTACGGCGACGTGCAGGCCGATCGCGCGCACCACGGCGGCCTCGACAAGGCGCTCTACGCCTACTCCGACGAGGACGCGGTCTGGTGGGCGGAGCGCCTGGGGCGGCCGGTGGCCGCGGGGATGTTCGGCGAGAACCTGCGGATCGCGGGCCTCGACGTGAGCGGAGCCGTGATCGGCGAGCGCTGGCGGATCGGCGAGGCGGTCGAGGTCGAGGTGACGATGCCGCGGACGCCGTGCGCGACGTTCCAACGGGCCCTCGGAGAGCCGCAGTGGGTGAAGCGCTTCGCCGACGAGGGGCGCACCGGCGCGTACCTGCGGGTGCTGCACCGCGGATCGGTGGAGGCGGGCGACGCCGTCGAGGTCCTGAGCCGGCCCGGGCACGGCGTCCCGGTCGACCGCTGGTACCGCGAGCACAGCCCGGCGGACGCGCAGGCGCTCCTCGAAGCGGAGGAGGCGGGCGCGCTCCGGCCGGCTCCGGCGCTGCGGGCGTCGATCGAGCGGGCGCTCGCCTGACCCGGTCTACTCCCCGCGCGCCTCGCGCTTGAGGCGGCGCTTGACCGCTCGCTCCGTGAGCACCGTCAGGTAGTCCTGCACGGGCCGGTCCTGCAGGTCCGCGAGCTCCTCGCGCACGAGCGGCGCGACCTGCTCCTCGGAGTGGTCGGGGAACTTCTTGCGCACGTTCGCGGTCACGTCGCGCACCACCTGGTCGAGATCGAAGTCGGTCGTCATGCGGAGATCCTGGCCCCTCCAGGTGAACAGGAGGGGCACGGAGCCCACGGCCCCGCGCCCCTCCTCCGTGCCGATGGTCAGCTCGCGGCGACGGCGATCTCGTTCGGCGTGACGTCGAGCTCGCCCGTGGCGACGACCTCTCCCGTGGTGAGGTCGACGGCGTGGATGCTGTCGGCGGCCGGGTCGGTCACGTAGGCGATGTCCCCGGCGACCGTGATCGCGGGGTGCGGATCCTGCCACTCGACCGGGCTCTCCCAGGCGTCGACGACGGGGTAGGAGGCGGTCAGCTCGCCGGTCTGGGGGTCGAGGACGTGGATCGCGCCGTCCGAGGCGATCATGTACGCCAGGTCGTCGGGGCCGCGGGCGACGCCGCGGAAGGTGTACTCGACGCCCTCGGGCAGGTCGACGACGTCGAGGGTCTTCGCCTCGGTGTCGATCAGCGCCACGCGGTGCAGGAGGTAGCCCTCGGCGTCGCGGTCGTCCTTGTAATCGCCGACGATGATCGGGCTGGTCTCGCTGACCCAGGCGTTGCCCATGCGGCCGTACGGCTGGTCCGGCGCCTCGAGCTTCGTGATCTCGCCGCCGTCGTAGACCAGGGCGCCGTTCTCGCAGCCGAAGACGACGACCTCGTTCTCGGCCGTGCCCTCTCCGTGGACTCCGGGGCACTGGTCGTTCGTGGCCGTCACGGCGCCGGAGGCGTCGCGCACCTCGATGCCGTTGCGCCCGTCGGCATCACCGACCGTGGTGAGGAAGGTGCCGTCCTCGAGGACGATCGAGACGCCGTGGTGCGCCTCGACTCCCGGGATGGTCTCGGTCTCGGGCATCCCGTCCGAGGACGCCAGGTCGGCGGTCTCGAGGACGGTCGTGTCGCTCGTGCCGTCGGCGTAGAGGACGGTCTTCCCGGCGTGCCGGACGACGTGGCCCGGGGTGTCCGCGGGGAAGACGATGTCCGTCAGCTCCGGCTCGCCGCCGGTGCCGGCGGCGGTGTCGAGGAGCTGGAACCCCTCGCTCATGGTGACCATGACGTGGCGGTCGTCGCCGGCGGGGTTGAGGCGGGTGAACTCCTCGGAGTCCAGGTCCGCGACGGTCTCGAGGGTCTCGCCGTCGAGGACGAGGATGCCGCCCTCGTAGGCGACGGCGACGCGGGCGCCGGCGGCCGCCGCGGCCTCGATGGCCGGTGCGGTGGACGCGGAGGACTCGGCGGCCGGGGTCGAGCTCGACGAGCAGGCCGCGAGGACCGTGATCGAGCAGGCGGCGATCAGGCCGAGGCCCGCCCGCCGGACGTGGGGATTCTGCATGGGTGCTTCTTCTTCCTGGTGGTGGATCGGAGGGCTCACGGGGAGAGCCCGGTGGCGATGCGCTGCGTGTTGACGCGCATCATGGCGAGGTAGTCGGGAGCGCCGCCCTCGGGCCCCGTCAGGGACTCCGTGAACAGCTCGACCACCTCCACGCGGATGTCGGCCTCGCTCGCGAGCGCCTGGACCAGGCGGTCGGGAGACGAGGACTCCGCGAAGATCGTGGGGACGCCGGTCTGCTCGACCGCGTCGACGAGATCGGCGAGGTCGGAGGCGGACGGCGCCGCGAGGGTCGTGCCTCCCGGGATGACGGCGCCGACGACGTCGAAGTCGAAGCGGTCGGCGAGGTACCCGAAGACGTGGTGGTTGGTGACGAGGGCGCGGCGCTCGGCGGGGATCGCGGCGAACGCCGCGGCCATCTCGGAGTCGAGCCGCTCGAGCTCGGCGCGGTAGCCGGCCGTCCGGTCCCGGACGGCGGCCGGATCGACGCCGTCGAGCGCGGCGAGCACGGGCCCGAGGGAGTCGACGACGTCGATCATCCGGCCGGGGTCCGTCCAGAAGTGCGAGTCCGGGCTCCCCTCCGCGTCGCCCTCGCTGTAGTCGAGGACGTCGACGGCGTCGCCGGCGACGAACGCGGGGACGTCCTCACCGGAGGCCTCGTCGAGGTGCTGCTGCAGGCCCTCCTCGAGTCCGAGCCCGTTCGAGACGACGAGGTCGGCGGAGCGCAGGCGCGCCGCTTCCTGCGCCGAGATCTCGAACGAGTGCGGGTCGGCGTCGGGCTTCATCAGCGTGACGACCTGCGCCTCGTCGCCGACGAGCTCGCCCACGACGTCGCCGAGGATGTTGGTGGAGACGATGACGAGGGGCCTCTCGTCCTCCTCCGCGGACGTGCAGCCCGACAGGAGCAGGACCGCCGCGGCGGACGCGACGGCCCAGCGGCGCCTCATCGGCCCGTCTCCGCCGTGAAGGCCGGCTCGGTGGCGGTCTCGAAGGTGCGGGCGAGGCGCGCGCCGTCCGCGTAGTCGATCTCGTGCAGCTTCCGCTCGGCGGGCGCGCTGAGGTAGGCCCGCTGCTGGTCGGCGATCAGGACGGGCCGCGAGCCGTCCGCGGTCGTGTCCGCGACGAGTGGCGCGGTCTCGGCGAGGACCGCACCGTCGGAGCCGTCGAGCACCAGCACGCGGCCGTCGGCGGCGAGGGCGAGGACGGTCTCGTCCGCGTCGTCCACCGCGGTGACCTGCGCCAGCGGGGCGGGAGAGGGGAGGAGGCTCCAGGAGCGCTCCCGGGTGTCGAGGAGCCAGATGCCCGCGTCCCCGGCGAGGCCGGCGACCGTGGGGCGGCCCTCGCGGTTGTCGAAGGAGGCGGCGGGTGGCGCGGTGGTGCCGGCGGGGTAGGGGATCCGCTCGACGATGAGCTCCTCGTCCTCGATCGACGCCAGGAGTGCGCCGTCGGAGCAGCCGATGACGGCGCCGACGCGGGTGGTGATCGTCCCGGCGGGGTCGGGGCAGGCCTCGCGGAGGCCCGTCGGCTCGCCGTCCGAGTCGTAGCCGGCGACGGCCGCTCCGGATCCGGACCCCTCGGTCACCAGTGCGGACGAGCCGACGGGCACGACCATCCCGGGTCCGGGCTCGACGTCCTTCCGGAACCGCTCGACGATCGCCCCCTTCGACAGCGCCTCGGTGTCGAGGAGGACCGCCTCGCCGGAGTCGGGGAAGAAGAGTCCGGTTCCGCCGGTGGTCGAGAGGTTCGTCGTGGCGACGACGGCCGTCCCGGACCCCTCGACCGTGCCGATCAGGCGGGGGTCCGCGCGGTAGTAGTGGAAGTGGTCGACGTGGTCCCAGGTCCACACGCCGCTGTCGACGATCTCGACGCCCGCATCGGTCTGGGCGAAGAGGTAGCGGCCGTCGGTCGTCATCGCGCTCGGTGCGCCGATGGTGCCGAGGCCGGTGACCGTCTCGTCGAGGAGGTCGAGGTGCGACACGGCGCCCGACGGGTCGATCGACGTCAGCCCCAGGCGCGGCTCGGCGAGCTCGGCGGCGTTCGCGACGGCGCCGTGGCCGGAGCCCGTGTCGTCCGCGGCCGGCGCGGAGGCATCGGTCGAGCAGGCGGCCAGGCCCAGCGCGAGAGCGCCCAGGAGGACGGTGGAAGCGGTGGTTCGGGAGTGCACGGAGTCCTTTCGAGGGTGAGCGGGGGAGGAGCGGTGCCGGCAGGGCCTCATGCGGCGACCGGCTGAGGGCCCGACCGGGACGCGAGGGCCGACGCGGCCGAGCGGACCGCCCAGGACACCGCGGCGACCGCGATGGCCGTGCCGGCGACCGAGGCGCCCGCGGCCGTGGCCGCGTGCCAGGAGACGAGCAGGCCGACGAGCACGGAGGCCGCGCCGAGGATCGACGCGAGCAGCATCCGGGTCGGGATGCGCGTGGTCCAGTGACCGGCGGCCACCGCGGGAGCCAGCAGGAGCCCGACGACGAGGAGCGAGCCGACCGCCTGGTAGGAGGCGACGACGGCGAGGGTCACCAGGCCGACCAGCGCGGCCTGAGCCGAGCGCGGACCGAGGCCGAGCACCGCGGCGATGCGCGGATCCAGCGCCAGGGCGACGAGCGGGCGGTGGAAGGCCGCTGCGACGAGGAGGCCGACTCCGGCGGCGGCGGCGAGCAGCCCGATGTCGACGGGGGTGATCGCGAGGATGTCGCCGAAGAGGATCGAGGTCGCGTCCGTGGCGAAGCTGCCCGAGTGCGAGATCACGATGACCCCCAGCGCCAGCATGGCGACGAAGAGCAGGCCGATGCTGGTGTCGTAGGACAGTCGTCCGCGCCGCTGCAGGGCCGCGATGCCGAGGCTCATCAGCACCGCGCTGGCTGCGCCGCCCACGAGGACGGGCGCGCCGAGCACCGTCGCGAGGGCGACGCCGGGGAGCATCCCGTGGGCGAGCGCCTCGCCGAGGAAGGCCATCCCGCGGAGGACCACCCAGGTGCCGACGACGCCGCAGAGGACCGCGACGAGGACGCCGCCGAGGAGGGCGCGCTGGAGGAAGTCGAGAGCGAACGGCTCGAGGATTCCGGCGAGGAGGCTGGGCATGGTGCCCGACCGTACACGATAATGAGAACAGTTATCACTCCTGTACGCTCGTCGGGATGGACGTCTCACCCCTGCCCGAGCCCCCGGCCCGCCTCCGAGGCGCTCACGTCGACTTCGGCTCCCGCCGCGCTCTCGCGGGGGTCGATCTCGACGTCGCCGCGCGCTCGCTGACCGTGATCGCCGGGCCGAACGGCGCCGGCAAGTCGACGCTTCTGGAGGTGATCGCGGGAGTGCGTCCACTGACGTCCGGCACGCGGGACGTCACCGGAGCGATCGCCTTCGTGCCGCAGCGGGCGTCGATCCCGGACCGCCTCCCGGTGACGGTGCGCGACGTGGTCGCCGTGGGCACCTGGGGTCGGCTCGGCCGCCTCCGCCGCAGCGACGCGCGCGCGGCGGACGCGATCGCCACCGCGCTCGAGCGGATGGAGATCGCCGCGCTCGCCCGGGAGCCCTTCGCGGTGCTCTCCGGCGGTCAGCGGCAGCGGGCGCTCCTCGCCCAGGGGCTCGCCCGCGGGGCCGGCCTGCTGCTCCTGGACGAGCCCACCACCGGTCTCGATTCAGCGAGTGCGGAGCGGATCCGGTCGGTCCTGCGCGCGGAGGCGGACCGCGGCGCGACCGTGGTCTGCGTCTCGCACGACCCCGCCGTGCTGGCCGACGCGGACCGCGTCGTCGGACTCGTCGACGGGGCCCTCGCTCCAGCGGACCGATCCGTCACCCGCGGCCCGTGAGGCGAGGGCGCACGGGCCGTCCGTGACGGATCGCACCCGAGCGACGGCCCACGGGCTGGGAGGATGGGGGGATGACCTCGACGCTGCTCGACCGGATGCCGACGCCCGACGCGGACGGGCGCGTCGACGACGACGCGGTCTACCTGGCCTTCACCGAGTGGGCGGAGTCGCGCGGCCTCCCGCTCTACCCGGCGCAGGACGAGTCCATGCTCGAGATCGCCTCCGGCTCCAACCTGATCCTCTCGACGCCCACCGGCACCGGGAAGTCGCTCGTCGCGATCGGCGCGCACGCCGCGGCGCTCGCCTCCGGACGCCGCAGCTTCTACACGGCGCCGATCAAGGCGCTCGTCTCCGAGAAGTTCTTCGCGCTGGTCGACGTCTTCGGCGCCTCCAACGTCGGGATGGTCACCGGCGACTCCTCGGTGAACGCCGACGCGCCGATCATCTGCTGCACGGCCGAGATCCTCGCGAACCTCGCGCTCCGGCACGGCGAGGACACCCCGGTCGACCAGGTCGTGATGGACGAGTTCCACTTCTACGCGGACCCGGCGCGCGGCTGGGCGTGGCAGGTGCCGCTGCTCACCCTCCCGCACGTTCAGTTCGTGCTGATGTCGGCCACCCTCGGCGACGTGACGGCGCTCGCCGCCGACCTCAGCCGCCGTACGGGCCGGGAGACCGCCCGGGTCACCGGCGTGGAGCGCCCGGTGCCGCTGCACTACTTCTACGAGATCGCGCCGATCCACGACTCCATCGAGGAGCTGCTCTCGACGAACCAGTCGCCGGTCTACGTCGTGCACTTCTCGCAGGCGGCCGCTCTCGAGCGTGCGCAGGCGCTCACCAGCGCGAACATCGCCACCCGCGAGCACCGCGACCGCATCGCCGAGGTGATCGGCGGCTTCCGCTTCACCACCGCGTTCGGCAAGACCCTCTCCCGGCTGCTCCGGCTGGGGATCGGCGTGCACCACGCGGGCATGCTGCCGAAGTACCGCCGCCTGGTCGAGCAGCTCGCCCAGCAGGGCATGCTGCGCGTGATCTGCGGCACGGACACCCTCGGCGTCGGCATCAACGTCCCGATCCGCACCGTGCTGCTCACCGCGCTGACCAAGTACGACGGCACCCGGACCCGCCAGCTCTCGGCCCGCGAGTTCCACCAGATCGCCGGCCGCGCCGGTCGCGCGGGGTACGACACCGCCGGGACCGTGGTCGTGCAGGCCCCCGAGCACGAGTCCGAGAACCGGAAGGCTCTCGACAAGATGGGCGACGACCCGAAGAAGCGGAGGAAGTGGGTCGCCAAGCGCGCGCCGCAGGGCTTCGTCAGCTGGGGCGAGCCGAGCTTCCGCAAGCTCGTCGACGCCGAGCCCGAGACGCTGACCTCGCACATGACGATCACGTCGGCGATGCTGCTGAACGTGATCGCCCGCGGCGGCGACGCCTACGCGAACGTGCACGCCCTGATCTTCGACAACCACGAGCCGTGGAAGCGGCAGCTGCAGCTCGCCCGCCGGGCGCTCGGCATCTACCGGACGCTGCGGGAGGCGGGCGTGGTCGAGCAGAGCGTCGGCGCCGACGGCGTGACCCGCATCCGCCTGACCGTCGACCTGCAGCCGAACTTCGCGCTCAACCAGCCGCTCTCGCCGTTCGCGCTGGCCGTGTTCGACGTTCTCGACCCGGAGTCGCCGAGCTTCGCGCTCGACGTGATCTCGGTGCTCGAGGCGACCCTCGACGACCCGCGCCCGATCCTGGGGGCCCAGCAGTTCCAGGCCCGCGGCGAGGCCGTCGCGGCGATGAAGGCCGACGGGATCGAGTACGAGGAGCGGATGGAGCTGCTCGAGTCCGTCACGCACCCCAAGCCGCTCGAGGAGCTCCTCGAGGCGACCTTCGAGACCTACACCACGGCGCAGCCGTGGGTGAAGGACTTCGAGCTCTCGCCGAAGTCGGTCGTGCGCGACATGTACGAGCGGGCGATGTCCTTCGGCGAGTACACCGCCTTCTACAAGCTCTCCCGCTCGGAGGGACTGGTGCTGCGCTACCTGTCCGACGCGTTCCGCGCGGCCCGGCAGACCATCCCCGACGAGCTGAAGAACGAGGAGCTGCACGACCTGATCGAGTGGCTGGGCGAGCTCGTGCGCCAGGTCGACTCCTCGCTGGTCGACGAGTGGGAGGAGCTGGTCAACCCGGCGCTCCACGCGGCGGACCAGGCGATCGTGCCGCCCGCTCCGCGCCGCCTCACCGCGAACCACCGCGCCTTCCGCGTGCTGGTGCGCAACGAGATGTTCCGCCGGGTGACCCTCGCCGCCCTCGACGACCACGAGGCGCTCGGCGAGCTCGACGCCGCCGCCGGCTTCGACGCCGACGCGTGGGGCGCCGCGCTGGACGACTACTACGACGAGCACGACAGCATCGGCATCGGGCCCGACGCCCGGGGGCCGAAGATGCTGCTCGTCACGGAGGAGCCGACGCAGTGGCTCGTGCGGCAGATCCTCGACGATCCGGCCGGCGACCACGACTGGGGGATCTCGGCGACCGTCGACCTCGCCGAGTCGGACGAGCAGGGTGCGGCCGTCGTCCGCGTCACCTCGGTCGGCCGCCTGGACTGATCAGCGGCCGCGCTTCTCCCGGCGCTGCATCTCGGCGGCGATGTCCGCCTCGGTGATCTCCTTGCGGGCGGGACCCCAGATCGACGCGGCCTGGCCGACGACGCCGATCCCGATCCCGATCATCGGCCAGATCGGCCAGAAGTAGCCGTCGGCCCCTGTGCCGACCCAGACGGCGGTCGTGATCGCCGAGACGCTCGCCCATCCGCCGACCGATCCCAGGAAGTCGCGGCGCCGCTTGACCTCGCGCACGGCGAGCGCGCGCTCGGCGTCCTCGACGCGGGCGGTCTCCACCTCCTCGCCGGAGGCGGCCGCCGGGACGACCTCCGCGGACCGGTCTCGCCGGGCGGACGGATCCGGAGTTCCCCACTCGTTCGTCATGCGGCCAGCCTACGCACGGGCCGTCGGCAGCGGTACGCGGGCTTCAGGCGGCGGTACGCGGGCTCAGGGGGCGGCCGCCTGCTCCGGCTGGCAGTGCGGGCACCACCAGGTGCGGCGCTGCTCGGGGTCGTCGCGGACGAGCACCGTCGTGCCGCAGCGCAGGCACGGGCGTCCGGCGCGCCCCGCGACCCAGTGCCGCTCGCCGCGGCGGGTGTCACCGGTGGTGGTCTGGAACATCCCCGGGATCGTGACGGAGGCGCGGAGGCCTCTCGCCGCGGTCGCCACGAGGGCGCGGACGTCGAGGGAGCCGATCGGCCGCCAGGGCCAGACCCCGCGGAGGAAGCAGACCTCGTTGGCCCAGAGGTTGCCGAGACCCGCGAGGCAGCGCTGGTCGAGGAGTGCGGCGACGACGGGCCGGTCCGGGAGGCGGGAGAGGCGCCGGACGGCCTCGTCGGCGTCCCAGTCCGCGCGGAGCGGGTCGGGCCCGAGGTGCCCGACGGCGCGCGGCTCGTCGCGGGTGGCGAGGAGCTCGACGACCGGGAGGTCGATGCCCCACACGGTCGAGTCGTCGTCGAGGCGGAGGCGGACACGGACGTCCTTCTGCACCGAGCGGGGGACCGTTCGGCCTGGATCGGTCACGGTCCAGGAGCCCTGCATCCGCAGGTGGGTGTGCAGGGTCGTTCCGCCGGAGAAGCGGGTGAGGAGGTGCTTGCCGTGGGTGTCGTGCTCGAGGATCCTCAGCCCGGCGAGGGAGTCGCCGGCCGCGTCCCCGGAGCGCAGCTCGCCCTCGAGGACGGTGCGGCCGTCCGCCGCCCGCCTGAGGCGGGCGGCGAGACGGTGCACACTGTCTCCCTCGGGCATTCCCGAACTCTAGGAGCCGGAGCTCGTCGAGGTCAGGGGTCGCGCGGGATCAGGCGCCGCGGTACGCCTGCTTGTAGACGCGCTCGGTGCCGTCGGGCGCGGTGACCTCGATGGTCGCCGTGCCGGCCTTGATGGGCTTGAAGACGGTCACGGTCTTGACCGTGAACGACTGGCCGGGCTTGACCGTCTTCTTCGTCTTGCTGCCGTACGCCGTCGTGATCTCGATCGAGACCGTCTCGTCGCCGTTGTTCACCGCCGACACCGTCAGCGTCCGCACGACGGCGAGGCGCTTGGTGGAGGCGGTGGTCGCGACGTCGATGACCGTGACGGGCTCGGGCTCCGGGTCCGTCCGGGTCTCGGGCAGGTCGAGGCCGACGACGACCGGGTCGTGGTCGCTGGAGCGGTACGCCGAGGTGTCGTAGAAGATCGTCGCGTTGTAGTCGTAGCGGCTGTACTCCAGTGCCACGGACTCGCCGCTGTTGATGTTCCAGGTGTCGACCCCGGTGACCGTCCTGTCGGCCGCGGGCGAGGCGAAGACGTGGTCCAGCGAGCCGACCGCGCCGTCGAACGAGTACGAGTACTTGCCGTCCTTCGCACCCTGGTCGATGTAGCCGGCGTCGGTGATCACCTTCACCGGGTCCTCCTTCGAGTAGGCGTTGAAGTCGCCCAGCAGGTAGACGAGCTCGGTGGCCTTCTCGGTGCGGAGGCGGTCGGCGAAGGCGACGAGGGCGGTCGCCTGCTTCACGCGCGAGGCGTTCGAGGCGCCCTGGCCGTCGCCCTGGTCGGCGTCGGCGCCGGATCCGGAGCCCTTCGACTTGAAGTGGTTCACGATCGCGACGAACTCGCTGGCGCTGTCGCCGAGGAGGCGGAACTCCTGGGCGAGGGGCTTGCGGGCGTTCGAGAAGTTCACCGTGTCGTTGAGCACGACGGACTCGCCGACCGGCTCGATGACGGCCTTCTTGTAGATGAAGGCGGTGCGGATGACGTCCTCGTCCGCGAGCGCGGGGAGCGCTGCGGGGGAGGGGACGTAGGCCCAGACCTCGGAGCCGGCCGCCGTGTTCAGCGCGGCGGTCAGGGTGGCGAGGGCCTCGTCGCGCGGCTTGCCGAACTTGGCCGAGTTCTCGATCTCCTCGAGCGAGACGACGCCCGCGCCGAGGGTGTTGATCGCGGTCACGATCTTGTCCTGCTGGCGCTCGAGGTCATCGGCGTTCGCCGCTCCGCGGGCGTCGCAGCCGCTGTTGACCGTGACGGGGTCGCCGTCGCGGTCGGTGTAGAAGGTGCAGCCGGTGATCGAGTCGCCGGTGGTGGAGAAGTAGTTGAGCACGTTGAAGGACGCGATCGAGAGGTCGCCGCCGACGGCCTCGGGCTTCGCGGTCCGGGTGTTCGCGAAGGTCGCGGGCTGCACGTCGCCGGCGTTCTCGACGGTCAGCTGCGTGGTGGGCTGGAAGGCCCAGCCGCCGTTGCGGTAGTCGAGGACGACGGGGCGGGTGAAGGTCGCCGGAGCACCCACGCGGATCGGCGCGGTGGTGGTGAGGTAGGGCAGCGGGATCGCCTTGTTCGCGGCGGCGCCGAGGAAGTTGATCGAGGCGCCGTCGTCGAGGGTGATCGCGCGGGCGGCGTTGTCGGCGACGACGGCCGCGAGCTCCGGCGAGCCGGGGCGGGCGACCTCGGTCGGCGTGAGCAGCGGGGACGTGCCGGCGGCGAGGCCGACCGAGCCGAAGCTGTTCAGGTCGAAGGTGTCGGTGACCGTGTAGGCGCCCTGCGGAGCGATCAGCATGCTCTCGAGCACCTCGCGCTCGGCGGCGGTGCGGGGGAGCGCGACAGCGGCCGGGACCGGCGCTGCGGCGGCGTCGTCGAGCTTCACGACGGTCGCGGCCGAGGTCGGGGTGAGCTCGGTCAGGCCGTTGTACTCGCTCACCTCGCCGGTGATGCGCAGGTGGTCGCCGATCGCGACCGACCCGACGGAGGCGGAGGAGAAGACGAAGACGGCGTCGGAGGCCGTGCGCGAGCTCTCGCCGCCGGTGCCGGGGGTCTGGATGACGTAGCCGTTGTAGCCGCCGGACGGGTAGCGCGCGGTGACGACGCCGGAGGTGGTGACGGTGCTGCCGACGAGCGGCGACGCGTCGCCGCTCGTCGGCAGCACCGTCACCACCTCCGGCGTCGTCACCGC